>NZ_JBNHEP010000147.1:22925-56121 GCF_050015995.1 Dapis brunnea BLCC-M229
GACTCAGGATTCATAAGTCAGGACTCAGGAGAAAAAAGCGAGTTAAAAGTCGAAAATAATTTTGACAAGTAATTGAGCAATTTTTTTTATTAGTTATAGGTATAGGAGTCAGGACTCAGGATTCATAAGTCAGGACTCAGGAGAAAAAAGCGAGTTAAAAGTCGAAAGTTAGAATTAAAGCAATTAAGATGACCAGAGTTACTGATAACTAATAATAAGCGTGAAAAAAGAATGTTACAACTAGAGTGCTTAATGTTCG
The DNA here is from genome assembly GCF_050015995.1 of Dapis brunnea BLCC-M229. Taxonomy (NCBI): domain Bacteria; kingdom Bacillati; phylum Cyanobacteriota; class Cyanophyceae; order Oscillatoriales; family Microcoleaceae; genus Dapis; species Dapis brunnea. The sequence continues at coordinate 23,185 of NZ_JBNHEP010000147.1, forward strand.
GTATATTCGGTGGGTTACGGTGGACAGTTCAGATTTTGGTTCGCTACTCATAAGTATTGTCGTGATACCCACCCTACTGGACCGTTTCAGCTCAAACTGTGCATTTAAGGAGTAAGGTAGGGACTAAGGATGCTTAGTCCCTACGGTAGAAAGATTGTTATTGGGTTACCCTGACGGGAAGCAAGCTACGTTATACCTCTTAATCCATATATCCGTGGCATAATCCGTGTGAGCAAACCAACCTACACCTATTGCAATATTTAACATCAAACAGTCCACTACTAGACTGACCCACCTAAAATGGTGCGCTACGAGGGATGGCCAAATCCATTTCATAGCCTGAATTTAAGCCGTCTAACGCACCCTACTGGGCTGGACTGTTTCAGCTCAAACTGTGCATTAGGGAGTAAGGTAGGGACTAAGCATCCTTAGTCCCTATGGTAGAAAGATTGTTATTGGATTTCCTTATACCTCTTAATCCATATATCTGTGGCATAATCGGTGTGAGCAACCCAACCTACACCTGCAAAATTTAAGATGAAACAGTCTACTACTGACTTCTACCCTTACCAAAAGACTTTATTCAGCAAACCCTAAGTATTACCGCCTAACCCACGCTACTAGACCGATACACCTAAAATGGTGCGTTACGAGGGATGGCCAAATCCATTTCATAGCCTGAATTTAAGCCGTCTAACGCACCCTGCAAGTTTTGCTTTTGGCTTTTGAATTTTGAATTTTGAATTCCGTGAAACTGCATGACTTTTATCTCCTTTAACTACGCTCTATTTCTATTAATAGTATTAGGAATCTACTGGTCAATGCCACGACAATCTTGGCGAGTATTAATCCTTTTAGTTGCCAGTTTAATTTTCTACGCTACTATTCAACCCCAATATATTCCACTGCTATTAATAATTACCCTATTGAATTTTTACCTTGCTCAAGCTATTGGGGAACCAAAGGACTGGCGTATTGCTAATAAACAATGGAACCGCCGTCGCTTGCTATTATTGTGGTTAGGTATAATCTCTAATATCTTACTTTTATTAAGTTTCAAATATATACCTTTTTTATTAAATAGTATTGGCATTCTCTACAATATACCTAATATTTTAGAAACTGCTAATTGGGTTGATAGTAATGTAATTGCACCATTAGGTTTAAGTTTTTTCTGCTTTGAATGTCTTGCTTATCTAATTGATGTTTATCGAGGCGCTCCATCAGCTTCTTCTTTATTAGAATTTACATCTTATAAGTTATTTTTTCCGAAACTTATTTCTGGTCCGATAACTCGTTATCATTATCTGCAAAATCAGTTAGGAATGATTGGAAAAAAAAACACTCAAGCTTTAGTGAAAACACCAGCTATAAAATTCCCAACTTTAGAGCAAATAACTGAAGGAATTTGGTTAATTGCAACTGGAGCAGTAAAAAAAGCTTTAATAGCTGATAATTTAGGAATTTTTATAGAGCTGAGTTTTAGTAATTTACAACGTGCTGGAAGTGGGGATCTCTGGTTAGCAACAGTTGCTTATGGATTACAACTTTATCTTGATTTTACTGCTTATGTTGATATTGCCCGTGGTAGTGCTTTTTTAATGGGTTTAAATTTGCCACAAAATTTTGATTTTCCTTATTTCAGTACAAGCATAGCGGAATTTTGGCGAAGGTGGCATACAACTTTGGGAGATTGGTTGAGAAACTATTTATATTTTCCTTTAGGAGGTTCAAGGGTAGGTTTGTTTCGGACTTGTTTGAATTTGTTAATTGTGATGTTAATTGCTGGTATTTGGCATGGTGCTGCTTGGGGATTTATTGTTTGGGGAGTTTTGCATGGTTTGGCATTAGTAATTCATCGGTTAGTAGAGGCAATTTCTCAACAATTTAAAGTACAGAAAATCTGGGAAAGTTTGCCAGGAATTTTAATTAGTTGGTTGTTAACTCAGAGTATGGTTTTTGGTGCTTGGATATTTTTCCGACTGCCAAATTTGAGGGATTCTATTTGGGTGATTGATCATTGGTGGAGTTATGATGGTGATATTCAATTTGTGGATAAAGTTTATCTGGAGGCGATGGGTTTAGAAAGGTTACAGTTGGTGTGGTTAATTTTTGGGGTTGTGGTGCTTATGGCGGTTAATTATTGGTTTCATCGAGGTTTAAAGTTACAGTTAAATTGGCAGTTAAAAGTTTTGTTAGTGCCTGTATTTTTCTTTGTTGTTTGGTTGTTGGCGCCGGAAGGTTTACCTTATATTTATTTTGATTTTTAACTGTCAAGAGTCAGGATAAAATTATAGTGGTAACTTATTGAGTCAACAATTAAGTCAGTATTTATGCTTTAATATTTTCCTGAGAATTTGACTTATGAGAAAGGTCAATGAAGATGATTTATATAGTATAAATACTTCGCAACCTACGGATTTTAATACTACTTTATAATTTTCCAAGTTGAAGTGGGGAATGTGGGTTTTAATTCTCCTTGGAGACTAATTCCTCTTTGCAAAATAATCAGTTAAGAATATCCGCTTAATTAGTTATAAAAAACTTTTGCCTCCTCTTTTCCTTACTGACCCCTGACTCCTGACTCCTACCCTAACAAAAAGAGTTATTCAGCAAACCGTAATTATCAATTATCCATTTAAAAGGAGAGACTTTAAACCTCTGGAGATTAATTATCAATTATCCATTATTTTAATATCTGCTTCTAACCAAGCTTTTTCAAACTCTTGTTTAACTTCAGCAGCTTCTTTTTGTTTACCTTGTGCTGATAAACTTTTTGCTAATCCATATAAAGACCAACCATTATTTGGATGCTGTTGCAAATCTTGACGATAAACTGTTTCTGCTTCTTTTTCCCGATTTAATTTTAACAACGCTGCACCTAAAGATTGACGTACAGGATAATACCAATAAGGAGGTTCCATGTAAGGTAAATTATCCTGAAGTTTGACGGCAGTTTGATATTCGGAAATCATCTCTTCATTTTTATCTTTTAAGTCTGCTATTTTTGCCACCAATAAATGATTAGCAATTGAAATTAAATTTGTAGCAGGAAAATTTGCAGTTTCCAAACCACTAAATTGTGAATTTTGCAATAAGTCGTTGATTTGTTGATACTCAAATTGAGCATTTTCTAAATTCCCCTTACCAACCCATGCTATACCTCTTGCATAATGCCACATTGCCATTGTATAAGGTAACTCATTTGATGGTTGAGATTCAGTAAGAATTTCATCCCACTTACCAAATTGCACCAAGGAAAAATAGGGAGTGGCGAGAAACATTTCAGTCAAAGGAAACTGTTTAATTTCCAGAATAGAAACTTTATCTACTAACTTTCTAGCAGCATTAATTGCATCTGTGCTACGTCCTTCCATACTAGCTGCTGACCAGAAAAAATGAATATTATGAGGATAATAAAGTGCTGAATATAATCCTTTTTGTTGAGAAGTTGCCAGAAATTTTTCATCAGCTTTAATCGCATTTTCGTTACTACTAGCTGCATCATGGTAACGACCAATTCTGAGATAAAGATGAGACGGCATATGTACTAAATGACCAGCAGCAGGAACTAAGTCACGGAGACGATCTGCTGCTTTTTCTGCTTTTTCTGGATATGAGGAAGCTTCGATGGCATGAATATAATAATGTATTGCACCTGGATGATTGGGATTTTTGTCTAATACAAACTCTAATGTTTTAACAACTTCATTCGTTAAAGGTTGAGGTTCACCATTCTCTTTCCAGTAATTCCAAGGCATTAAATCCATTAAAGATTCGGCAAATAGAGTTGCTGCATCTAAATCATTAGGATATTGTTGGAAAAGTTCTCTCATGGCATTGGCATAAGCCATATCTAAACGTTGACGATTTTCAAAATTTTGAGCAGAATATCTTTGAGATAAAGCTTTAATATAAGCTTGTTCTATAGGAGTAGTTTGAGGAGAAAGTTTTTGAGCTTTTTGGATAGCTTGATAAGCAGTGGGAATAGATTCTTTATTCATCGGTGCATTAATATTAGGACCTTTTGATAAAGCAATACCCCAATAACACATTGCACAATTAGAATCTAGTTTAGTTGCTTGTTGAAAAGAACGTTTAGCTTCAGCATGGTTGAAGCCAAAAATAAAGGTTAAGCCTTGGTCGAAGTAACTTTGAGCTTCGGGAGAATTTGTTGTAATTTTATGATGGATATTTCCTAAGTTGTTCCATAGAGGAACTGCACTATTTAATTGATTTTGGTTTCTCTTACTGGCTGACCAAGAAGGATTTAAAGTAAGTGCAATATAAAAGCAAGTAGTGATACAGACAGAGATAATAAAAATCCAAATTTTTTTTGTTTTGATATTCATAGTATGATTATTAATGATTGAATAAGGTTATTTAAGGTCTCAGCTTTTGCTCTATTTTTTGTATTGGTATTTTTGGCAATAACTTATTTGAAAAAATATTATGCTGAGGGTAAGTAAACTTCTTTATTTACAGAATACAATATTATTGTACCAATTTTTAAGGTAGGTTCATTAATGGATAATTACCTCTCCCTTTTAGGGAGAGGATTGACTAAAAGGAAAAAATTTATTTCTCAAGGGGAGATTGGATATGGCGAGGAAACCTCGCCATCCCATCCTGACGGAATGCTCCGCAAACGACCGCTTTTTTCCCCTTGAAAGGGGAGGCTTTAAACCTGAATTATCTAATTATTTAATTGTTTAATTGTTTCGGTAAGGTAGGGTATTGTATAACCTCAAAGCTTTACTAAAATTTTATTTTTTTAGGGTACTTACTCAGAGATTTTTTTAGATTGAGTCCGTTTAATTAGCAGTAAAAAAACTTTACTCTATATCTTAAGCAAGTCTGCCTAATTCTCTGTCTTTTATTTTTTTGCCTGTTACTTACTCCTTAATATTTATAAGTATTCAATCAAACAGTCTCTTATTCCTTTTGACTTCCTCCTTTTTAATTGACTAATTATCTAGGAAATAAGAACACCAATCATTCCCACAACTTCCATCAAATTTTCCTGTCTTAATCTCTGAGATTTTCCATGACCAGAATTTGAATCAGGAGTCAGAGCAAAACCAGAATAAACAATCACCCCCTCAACTTGCCAAGAAGAAATTTGTTCCTCAAAATTTCCCTGACTATTTTCATCAGTATTCAAGTCAACATCATATAATTCCTTTTGACTTCCTCCTTTTTAATTGACTAATTATCTAGGAAAGAAGAACACCAATCATTGCCACAATTTCCATCTTTTTAGTTGACTAATTATCTAGGAAAGAAGAACACCAATCATTGCCACAATTTCCATCAAATTTTCCTGTCTTAATCTCTGAGATTTTCCATGACCAGAATTTGAATCAGGAGTCAGAGCAAAACCAGAATAAACAATCACTCCCTCCACTTGCCAAGAAGAAATTTATTCCCCAAAATTTCCCTGACTATTTTCATCACTCTCTTAACTTTATTAGAGTAACTAACCTTCGCTAAAATATAACCACCCATCGAGTCAATAAGTTGCTGTTTTCTTTGACTTTTTTAGTAAGCATTCAGCTAGCTTGCATTTCCTGCGAAATGTTAAGCATTCAAGTCGCGCAGCGTTTCAGATCGGCGACAGCCGAAAACAGCTTTTGAACTTAATAATTTACTAAAGTTAGCTGATGATCAATTTCATTCTTATGTCACTTCTTGGAGACTAATTCCTCCTTGGATGTGATAATGAGTGAATAACTTATAGCTGATAATGCAGTTCCTCTGTAAGAGACTAGCTAACAGGTGAATGCTTACTTTTTTATTTCTATTTTTGACTTATTATTGCTGACTACTTGCTTTTGATTAATATTAAATAATAATACCAATTACTCCAACTACCTGGATAAAGTTTTCCTGTATTAATACCCGCCATTTTTAACGACCACAAATTTACACAAGCAGTAACAACAGAACCACAATAAACAATCACTATATCAACTTGTAAATCACAAATCAATGCTACAATTTTCACCAGAATATTTTCAGAACTCTTCCAGGAAAAATCTGATTATTCCTGTTGATTTACTTTTTGCTACTTGACTAATTATCTACTAAATAAGAACACCAATCACTCCAACTACCTGCATAAAGTTTTCCATTATTAATACCCGCCATTTTTAACGACCATAAATTAACACAAGCAGTCACACCAGAACCACAATAGACAATAACTTCCTGAGCATTTTTTACTTCTTCCCAGCGAGAAACTTGTTCTAAAACTTTCGCCTGACTATTTTCATCAGTAACTTGTTTCCAAGGATAATTAACTGCCCCTGAGATATGACCAGCAATAGGGTCAATAGGTTCATGTTTTCCTAAATAGCGATCGCTATCTCGCGAGTCAACTAAAACTACTTCTGGCAAATCTTTTTTTGCTTTAACTGCTTCTATATCTACCACCATTTTTGGTTGAATTTGAGGTTTAAAAAAACCTAACTTTTCAAGGGAAATTTCATTTGTAACTGGATATTTTTTTTGCCACCCAGAAAAACCGCCATCCAAGAGAGCAATTTTTTCATGGCCCATATATGTTAATAACCACCATAAACGGGAGGCAAAGGCAAAGCGAGAATCATCATAAGCTACTATGACAGTTTCTTGGTATTTGACACCTATCGTTGCTAATTTTTGTGCAAGTTCATTAGGGTCAGGTAATGGATGACGTCCACCATGTTTTTGTACAGGGTTAGAAAGGTCTTGGTTGAGGTCTAAATAGAATGCACCAGGAATATGACTTTCTTGATATTGTTTGTTGCCTAATGCTGTGTCTGCTAAGGAAAAACGGCAGTCGATAATAATTAAGTTTGGGTCATTAAGATGGTCTGATAACCACTCAGAAGAAACAAGGAAATTTGTATTAGTCATGTTTAAGTTAAATTAGGTTTTCTTCTTTTGGCAATACTTGAGGATAAGTTGTACCAGTATTGGGAGTTGGTAATGATTGCTCGAGCAACATTTTACCAATAAAAACAACCAAAGCCATGAATAATATTATCACTACTATCCCTAAAGTTATCTGACTCATTCTGAGATTATTCAAACCTTGATTTTTAATACTGTTAATTTTTGACTCTGAATAAAATCCATTTTGCTGATTATCATAAAAATTGGTCAAGTTTACATCAGATAAGGAACTTAATTCTAAATCTAATTCTTGACCCCAGGTAGCATAATCATCAATGTATCTTTTGAACAATAATTTTACTCTTTTAATTGAATCCGGTGCCAATTCTAGTAGTTGATTTCTAACTACATCTATAATTGAACTTCTATCTGGTAATTCATCAGATTCTAGGAGTATGTGTAACCAACTATTCACTACACTAGTTTTAGCATTAATACCTTCAGGGTGTAATTTACTATTTAAGAGGGTAGCTATCGCTTTAGAATTTCCTTGTTTGGCAAGCTGGATAAATCTATATTGAACCATGATTAATTACCTTTTTTTTTAGGGAGTAGGGAGCAGGGAGCAGGGAGTAGTAATTCGGGAAACAGGTAGTAGAAAAGAAGAAAAACAATTTCACCTCAGTAACTTGATAAATGCTATATAGTAATCCTATTTGAGTTGTAATATTTTGGTGGTAAGCTAAGAAGAAACCGTCAAACTTTCCCCCATCCCCCCATCAGCCACAATAACCAATTTAGATGCTTAACAGCTTAATTAGGACTTAGTTAGGGGAGCAGTCAGATTAGGAACTTACATGAGTTAGGAGTCATAATTTCAAAGGTTTTGAAAAAATTAACTTTTATAAAAATTTTCACAACCAATTTAGGATTGCTATATCGTAAGCACTCAGGGATATGCCATCAGCTTCATTACCTTTAGTTGACAACTAGAGCTGCGTCGTTATTATGCTTCAATTATCTGTCTTTATTATATTAATAGTTTTTTTTACATATGCTGTGACTGTAGCAATATTTGATGAAATTGGTATTATTTCTTCTCTCCTTGTTTTACCGAAAAATTCAGGTATAAAGCCTCTCCATTTATGGAGAAAAAGCGGTCGTTTGCGTTAGGGTTAGCGAGAGCTACCGTAGCAAGAAGCAGCTCCTCTGAAAGAGGCAGCATGACCTAGGATGGGATGGCGAGGAAACCTCGCCATATCCAATCGACCAAGAGAAGAAAAAAAATCCTTTTAGGCAATCCTATCCGTTATAAGAAGAGGTAATTATTAATTATTAATTATTAATTATTAATTATTGAACTTACCTTTTAATTTTCCCAACTCTAATTGCATAGTCAGCGTAGCTTTGATATTCTTTAATTTTTTTTCTGGCTTCCTTATATTTAGGATGAGATACTGGCACTATTTTCATTAATTCTGCTGCGTCTTGCCACTGACTTGCTACTGCTTCCCATTCTATTTTAGATTGGGCAGACTGAACCATTTTTGCTGCATTCATAGCTCGGTTAACTGCTAATGTAAATGGGTCAGGTGGTGGTAAAACAATAGTTGTTGTCGGAATAGATGCAGATTGTTTTGCTGGAGAAGATAGAGGTGTAGATTTAGTTTTAACCTCTGCAACTTCTGGTTTTTCAGAATTAACTTTTTTTGGTATTGGTGAGGGAATTTCAGTCACTACAACTACAGGAGTTTCTGAAACTAATTCCCATTGAGAAAACCCATATACGCCTAATCCTAGTAAAGGAATAATTAGTAATACTAAAATATTCTCTTTGAGAAGTTTAGGTAATTTTTTTAGCCGATAATTTGGGGGATTAATTAGTTTTGTATTGTAGACTTTATCTCTAATATTTTGAGGTTTAGTGATTTGATTTACTCCATAATTAATCCTAGATTTTGCTAATTCATCATCTATATTATTCAAATTAATCTGGTGCGGGTTTTGATTTGTTTGATTAATTTTATATTTCTTGGCTTGAGTACGATAATTTGTTTGTCTTAACAGAAAAATTTTTTTTGAGATAAATTCAAATTGATATAATTTAGCAGCTACTATTAGCCAAATACTAATAAAGACAAATAAAAGCAACTTATCTATAACTGATTCAGGATATAAAAATCTATTTTTTTCTAAGATAAAAACTGTGTAATTTAGGTTAACCAAAGGCAGGATTAATGTAGATACTAAAATTGCTGCCAGGGTACTAATGATAATAACTAACCAACTATATAAAGCTTTCCACCAACTAATAATTGCTGGAAAAAAAAATAAATTATAACGATATCTCTTAGAAAAAATTTCCCGAATAGTATAAAATAATAAAATCAAAAAATGATGTGCAAAAGCAAAAACAGGAATCAAAAAAAATAAAATAATAATACTCAAACAAACCAATAATTCTAAACTTCCCCCTAGTTTCCCAAAATATATTCCTAGTTCAAAATCTCTGACCTTGGCGATTGCCAAAGTCAGAAAAGAAATCATAATTAAAGCCTTTAACCAAGCACTAGGATAAGGAAACCATTTTGGTAAGTATAATTTTTTCGGTTTGTTCATTAGATGAAAATTTAGGAAGAAGAATTGACAAATTACAAATTCATACCACAACTAACAGCAGATGGTTCATGGACTTTCTTTTCACCCGAATTTGGTGAAACTTTTCATTCTCATTTTGGCGCTCAACAAGAAGCCGAATATAAATTTGTTTACCCAGTTCAACTATTATCTAAAGTAGATAGACCTGTAGTTTGCCTACTTGACGTTTGTTATGGACTAGGATATAATACTGCTTCAGCTTTAGCAGCTATCTGGAAAGTTAATCCCAGTTGTAAAATCATTCATGTAGGACTAGAATTAGACCCAGAAGTCCCAAAAGCAGCGATCACTAAAAGTCTTTTGGATAATTGGCCAGAACCTGTGCCAGAATTATTAGCAACCTTAGCCAAAACCCATCAATTACAAACAGACAAAATTCAGGCTCAACTCTTAACAGGGGATGCAAGAACGACCATTAAACAATTAAATAATTCTAGCTTCCAGACAGATGCTATATTTCTCGACCCCTTTTCACCACCCAGTTGTCCCCAACTCTGGACAGTAGAATTTTTATCCTTAGTAAGTAGTTGTCTGAAACCCGATGGTTATCTAGCTACCTATTCCTGTTCCGCAGCAGTCAGAACAGCATTACTTGAAGCTGGTTTAAAAATTGGTTCTACAGCACCAGTAGGTAGGCGATCGCCAGGAACAGTGGCCAGTTTTGCGGAGAAAAATTTACCCTCACTTTCCCAAAAGGAAAAAGAACACTTACTTACTCGCGCTCGTATTCCTTACCGTGACCCAAACCTATCAGACCCCACTGAAATTATTGTGCATCGTCGTCAGTTAGAACAACAAAAATCATCCTTAGAACCTACATCCCATTGGAAAAAACGTTGGTCTCAGAAAGTCACAAGTAAGAAGTCAGAAGTCAGAAGTTAAAACTCCTAAACTCCCCTACTGACTACTCACCTACTCCCTATTGCCTACTCCCTACTCCCTCAAATATGAGAATATGAGTATAGTAGATTCGTCATATAACGTTTCTTATTCAGAAAGAAAATAATTCTAAAAATCATGGTAGCGGTAGCAATTTTAGCGGCTGGACGTGGCACTAGAATGAAGTCAGACTTACCCAAGGTATTACACCAATTAGGTTCCTGTACCTTAGTCGAACGAGTTCTGGAAAGTTGTGTTTCTATTCAACCATCAAGAATAATTGTGATAGTTGGTTATCGTGGAGACCTTGTACAAAAATCCCTCCTAGATAATAACAATAATATTGATAATGATAATATTCCTACACTAGAATTTGTAGAACAGACGGAACAATTGGGAACTGGTCACGCCATTCAACAATTGTTACCCTATCTCAAAGAATTTTCTGAGGATCTGCTGGTATTAAATGGAGATGTACCATTATTACGACCCGAAACTCTCCAGGAGTTAATCAATACCCACAAAGAAAATCAAAATTCAGCCACCATTTTGACTGCCAATCTACCCAATCCTAAAGGTTACGGTAGAATATTCTGTGATACAAATAATTTTGTGACTCAAATAGTAGAAGACCGAGACTGTACGACTGCTCAGAAACAAAATCATCGAGTCAATGCAGGAGTCTACTGTTTCAACTGGCCAGCTTTGGCACAGATATTGCCCGAACTAAAAGCAGACAATGACCAACAAGAGTATTATTTAACAGATGTGGTTCCTCTTCTTAATCCTGTCATGGCAGTTGATGTAAATGACTATCAAGAAATTGTTGGGATTAATGACCGTAAACATTTAGCTACAGCTTATGAGATTTTGCAGATGCGGGTCAAAGATGATTGGATGGCCGCTGGAGTAACTTTGATAGACCCCGATAGTATTACTATTGATGATACAGTTTTGCTACAACGGGATGTGATTATTGAACCACAGACTCATATTCGGGGTCGGAGTACGATTGGTGCTGGTAGTCGCATTGGGCCAGGAAGTTTGATTGAAAATAGTCAGATAGGTAAAAATACTTCGGTTTTGTACTCCGTAATTTCTGATAGTGTGGTGGCCGATCATACTCGTATCGGTCCTTATGCACATTTACGGGGTGATTCTCAAGTGGGTTCTCACTGTCGAATTGGTAATTTTGTGGAATTGAAAAAAGCTAAGGTGGGCGATCGCTCTAATGCAGCGCATTTATCCTATTTAGGGGATACGACTCTGGGAGAAAAGGTAAATATTGGTGCTGGTACTATTACTGCTAATTATGATGGGGTGAAAAAACATCATACTAAGATTGGCGATCGCTCGAAAACTGGGGCAAATAGTGTATTGGTTGCTCCTGTTACTTTAGGGGAAGATGTGACGGTAGCTGCAGGTTCGGTAGTTACAAAGAATGTGGAGGATGATAGTTTAGTTATTGCTCGCTCTAAACAAATTGTCAGAAAAGGTTGGCGGTTGAAACAGTCTGAGGATAATGGATAATGGATAATTGATAATGGATAATTGATAATTACCTTTTTTTTTAGGGAGAGGATTGACTAAAAGGAAAAGATTTATTTCTCTTGGTTGATTGGATATGGCGCCGGTCACCTATCCATCCAAGGGCAGCTTTTTCCCATTTATTGGGGAGGCTTTCAACCTGAATTATCTAATTATTTAATTGTTTAATTATTAATTATTTCGGTAAGGAAGTCGGGGAGTATTTTTCAACCTTTTTTATGAGGTACGCGAGCAAGATGCTCGCACTATTAAACAACAAATTTAATAGGTTGCAACCTACTGGACTGACACATCTAAAACGGGTGGTGGTGCATAGTAATGGTAGAGAGAGTGTGGGAGGTGTGGGGAGTGTGGGAGGTGTGGGAGGTGTGGTCAGAAATTACAAAATATATATTCGCCATTACTATGCAGGACTACCCTAAAACGTTGCAATAAGCGTAGGTTGGGTTGACGTAGGAAACCCAACAACAATAAGGCGTGTTTTGGGTTTCACCTTGTTCTACCCAACCTACAATTTTAGGCGTGTCAGTCTAACAGGACTAAAGCCATGTGAACCCAGAAACCCGGTTTCTCGTAGACATCTATTGCAAAACAAGGATTTATCGTAGAAACCGGGTTTCTTTGCGTAAATCCTATCTAATACAAGTTTTGCCGATAATTGATAACTGATAACTAATTATGAAAGCTTTTGAAATTCAAGAATTTGGTAACTTAGTCTGTACTGAAAAACCGCAACCAGAACCAAAATTTGGAGAAGTTTTAGTAAAAGTTAAAGCTGTCTCCCTTAACTATCGAGATATTTTGATGGTTAAAGGTCTTTACAACCCCCATCTACGTTTACCTGTTATTCCATGTTCCGATGGAGTCGGAGAAGTTGTGTCAGTGGGAGAAGGTGTCACGAGAGTGAAACCAGGAGATAGAGTCGCTGGCATTTTTATGCAGAAATGGTTGTCAGGTAATTTTACTAAAGAAGCAGCAAAGTCAACTTTGGGTGGCGATCTTAACGGAATGTTGGCAGAATATGTAGTCTTGTCTGAAGATGGGGTGGTACATATCCCTCCTCATCTATCTGATACAGAAGCAGCAACTTTACCTTGTGCAGCAGTGACTGCTTGGCACGCTTTAATAGAAGCAGGTTTAAAACCAGGGGAAACAGTGTTAGTCATGGGAACAGGTGGAGTTTCTTTGTTTGCGTTACAGTTTGCAGTTATGGCAGGAGCGCGAGTCATAGCCACTTCCAGTAGCGATCAAAAATTGGAGCGGGTGAAAGAGTTGGGTGCATCTGATGTCATTAATTATAAATCTGTGCCAAAATGGGAAAAACAAGTGTTGGCGTTGACTGAGGGAGTGGGAGTTGACTATGTTGTGGAAGTTGGCGGTGCAAATACTTTGAGTCAGTCTGTGAAAGCTGTGAGAATGGGAGGTCAAATAAGTTTAATAGGTGTATTAGCAGGATCGCAAGGAGAATTTAATCCTTTACCCGCAGTAATGAAAGGAGTTCGGATACAGGGTATTTTTGTTGGTTCGCGTCAGATGTTTGAGGCGATGAATAGGGCAATAAATGTGAATAAATTACGTCCGGTTTGCGATCGCGTCTTTCCATTTGAGTCAGCTCCAGAAGCACTAAGTTATATGGAAACTGGTTCCCATTTTGGCAAAATTATAATTAAATTTGAGTAACTTATAAGCTATTTCTGTCATTATCAGGAATAGTTTTGCCATAGATAGGAATTATGAAAATATATTGATTTCTGTCATTGCGAGCGATAGCGTTTGCGGAGCATTCCGTTAGGAAAGCAATCTCATTAGGGAGTAGTTATAATCAATAGTTAGGAAACAAGTAGTATTTGGGGTGAATATTTATAATTCATATCTAGATTATGTAATGCCTAAACTAGGAGAAAACATGAAAGCATTAGTTTTAGAAAAACCAGGAACTCCTGATACTTTACTTATGGCAGAAATGCCTTTGCCACAACCGGAAGCAGGAGAAATACGGGTAAAAGTTCATGCTGTGGGATTAAACCCTGTTGACTATAAAGTTGCTGCTTCCGGTTTTTCAACATGGAGTTATCCGTTTATTTTGGGGTTAGATGTGGCAGGAGTTGTGGATGCTGTCAGTGCTGATGTGACTGAATGGCAAATAGGAGATAAGGTTTATTATCATGGAAATTTGTCTAAACCAGGAGGTTATGCAGAATATACTAACGCTAACGTTTTAGCAGTTGCTCCACTTCCAGAGGGTATTTCTTTTGCGGAAGTTGCTGCTATTCCTTGTGCGGGTTTCACTGCTTATCATGCTTTGCATCGCCGTTTGCACATTCAGTCAGGGCAAACTATTTTAATTCATGGTGGCGCCGGTGGAGTTGGTGGTTTTGGGGTGCAGTTGGCATCCTTAGCAGGGTTGGAAGTGATTACAACTTCTTCTCAGGGTAATTTTGATTATGTGCAAAAGTTGGGAGCAAACCATTTAATTGATTATCAAAATGAGGATGTGGTTGCCAGAGTTAAGGAAATTACTGAGGGGCGTGGTGTTGATGCAATTTTAGATACGGTTAGTTCGGAAACTGCAACAACATGTTTTGAAATGTTGGCATTTAATGGTGGAATTGCTTGTATTGCTGGTTTACCTGATTTTAGTAAATTCAAACCTTTTAGTATTGCTGCTTCTATCCATGAAATTGCTTTAGGAGGCGCTTATTTATCTGGGTATAAAAAAGCGATTCAAGACTTAGGAAAAATTGCGAGAGAAATGGGGGAATTAGTGAGTGGAAATAAAATTAATCCGATGTTAACTGAAGTAATTAGTTTAGAGGAAATACCCGAAGCATTAAATCGTTTGAAAGGTCGTCATGTGCGAGGAAAAATAGTTGCTGAAATTGGGTAATATTTGGAAAGTAATTATACACCGATAGGTTTATTATAAAATATAATCCCAAACTAAATCTATAAAATAAAAATATGAGTAATGAAAATTCGATTGGTCTAGCAGAGTTGATTGAACAAGTCAAACAGGAATTACTAACCCAAGCACCAGATAGTGAAACGGACATTCCTATTTTTGCTGTTGATTCTGTAGAATTGGAGTTACAGGTGACGGTGAAAAAAGAAAGAAAAGAAGGAATTAAAATATATGTTCTGGAAATGGGAGGGGGTGGTAGTCGCGATGATGTCCAGAAGGTCAAGGTAAAATTATCTCCACTTTTGAATAAAGAGCAGCTTTTAGCAATTTATAAAAAGCGTTATCCAGAACATTTTAAAGATTTATTGATAAATAGTAGTGATGCCATACTTAAAGAAGTCCCACAACATCCAGGTGAGTCACAGTTTTAATAATAAAGAGCAAAGACTCAACGTATTTTCCCCTGCTTTACTTATAGAAGAAAAATGGAATTATTTGAACTCTATCTATCCCCTATAGATGAAACGCGATTTACGGCAATTGTCAGTCAATCAACTGCTTCGGGAGACGGAGGAGATACCCCATCAGTTTTGCCAGACGAAGGCCATAGGAGAATAACTCTAATCAAAACAGTGGAATTTTCTCAGTTTAGCGCTGACAAGTTTCAAGATGACACTGAGTTAGATTGGATGGCTGCCGAGAACATTATTACAGCTTCTCGCAATGCCTTTCATCCAGATTATTTAGCCCAAATTGGCCAGCTCTTCTACAAAGCTCTATTTCCACCTGGAAGTCCTGTTGAAAAGCTACTTGGTCAGGCGATCGCTAGTGCCGAATCTCAAGGAAAGCCTTTGGTAGTTCGACTGAAATTTCCTGCTGATGGAGTGCAGCATTCTCGACTAGCTGATTATCCTTGGGAATTGCTCCATGATGGTCATAAATTTCTCTGTCATCATAGTGTCAAATTGTCTCGTTACATTGCTTATAAAGGGGTTGCACCAAAACTGCCTCCTGTGGAAAAGCTGAATATTCTGCTGGTGTCCTCAGAAGCTTTCAGTAAACAAATGGGTTTAAAACGTCTCTCTAGGCAAGAAAGAGAAGCGATTCGTCAGGGGGCTAAAAAAGCGGAGGAAGAGGGACATATTAGTTTGACAGAACTGGAGTTTGCCACATTAAAACATTTGAGGGATTATCTAACGGAACATAAAGGAGAAGATAGCCCCCATGTTATTCACTTTGACGGACATGGTGTTTTTGGTCAGAAATGTCAGCAATGTTCAACAATTCACAAAACCACAAAACGGCAGCAATGTCGAAATTGTGAGGCGCAGTTGTCCTCACCCCAGGGATATCTAGTATTTGAGGATGAGGATGGAGATCCTGATTATATTAGTGCCAAAGAATTGGGTACTCTGCTACAACAGTCTGCTTTGAGCGACGGGAGCAGTCAAACACAGGGGGTGGTGCTAGTAGTATTGAGTGCTTGTCAGTCGGGAATGGCAATAGCGGGAGAGTCGGTATTTAATGGTGCTGCTCAAAATCTCATCGCCCATCGGGTACCTGCGGTGGTGGCAATGCAATATTCTGTGAGGGTTGACAGCGCCACTAAGTTTGCCGAACAGTTTTATCGTTCCCTGGGGCAGAAAAATTCTCTGGCGATGGCGGTGAGTCAGGGTCGATCAGCGATGGGTGTGGACGGAAATCAGTGGTATCGTCCAGTTCTTTATTTGCGTTGGCAAGACAATGAGGGTGGTCAACTTTTTGTAAGCGAAAGTTTTCCCATAACGAAATTCCACGTTCCTAAGCTTAGTGGATCTTCTGTTTTTGTGAGACGCGATGAAGAGATAGAGAAAATAATAAAAGCACTATTAGAACTAGACCAAAGCAAAACTGTGATAGCTTTGTGGAGTCCACGTGGGTATGGTAAGACAACTTTAGCAAAATTAATTGGTTGGGAAGCATCTATTCAGCAACATTATAGTGGTGGTATTTATTGGATTGAAATTAAAAATGATTTAGATGCAAAGAAAGCACTTAAAAAATTGTATAGCTACTTAACCAATATTGAGAAAGATGTTGAGCCAGAGGATTTTCTTGATAAGTGGAACCAAAAGCCAACTTTAGTAATTTTAGATAATATAGAGGATGAAGAGGAATTAGATTTATTTCTCAGGAGCGTTGGAGAATCCAGTCAATTGTTAATAACGACTGAAAGACTTGATACATTTAAGAAATGTAATAATTTCAAGTTAATACAAATAAACCCTTTAAATCTAGAAGAATTAATTACTGTTTTAAAGTATCCTTTGAAAAAGGAAAGAAACTTTAACGATCTAAGAATCAAAGAATTAGCTGATTTACTGTATAATTGGCCTGTTTTGTTAAATTTAGCTTTGGAAAAAATTCAACAATTTGTACATCTGCCTGATTGTCCTACTTCTGAAGTTATTATAGATAATGTCATAGAAGAAATCAGAGAAATTAATTGGTCCGATCGCAAAAGTCCAATTAATCAGAATATTAAGCAAAGTTTTAAGTATCTTACTGAAAAAGAAAAAGAACACTTTCACTCTTTATTTATCTTTTCAGCAGATTTAAATATTCCTTTCTCTGTTATCGCAATAATTTGGGATTTGCCATCTTCAACAGTTAAACATTTATGTCTTAAATTATACCAATTATCACTTTTAAGAGAGTTTAATATTAGTCGGAAAATTATTCAATTAAATAGTTTGCTTCAAAAATATTTTAGAAGTGTAAGCGATCCTAAATTTAAACAATTTCTTGTCGATGTTAATAAGAAGTTTGTCAAATATTACGAAAAAAAATATGAGCTAAACTCACCAGATGATCTTCTAGATAATCTTCCAGATAATCTTCCCTTAGAAGAGAGGAACTTTCTTAGGCGAGTCTATAGACATCATTGGAAAAAAGCAAAAAAGTATAAATTATAGGCGTTGGTGATTTTGGCTATGATTGTACTTTAATGGCGGGTGCATAACTATTAGCTGAAAAGCATTTTATCTTTGACATTAATTAGGTTTCATACCTTTATTAACCAACCTCAAAAAATAATCAAATCAAAATAAAAAAACTTTGGCAATTTTTCGATAGATCTAATCAATAAGTGCTTAAGCCAAATTAATTACCATTATTTATTCCCTGTAATTTTTACAGCATCAACTTTTGAGCTTTAGAGTATATGTAATTAATTTTGCATGACTACTTAATAATTCGGCTCTTCAGTAACTTCTATTATATATTTTATATCTTTAGTCAAATTATTATTTTCTTCTGTATCTCCTACCCAAACCTGATAAGTATCTGCTTCTATTTCATCAGTGTTTTGATAACTAAAATATATTAAATCGGATTCATCATTTTTTTCACAAATAATTTCTTCTTTTGTTACCGCTTTGATAAGAATCCCAGGATTTACCTTTTCTGGAGTAGCTTTGGCTTCTACTTTTACTTTTACTTTGATTATAGACTTATCAAAGTTATCTGTTAATGTTGCTATGTGATCTGGATCTCTACTAGGACGTATATTTGCTATGCCTCCCTTACAATTCTCTTGATAATCATATTCTGATTTTTCATCACCAAGATAACCAATTTCAGTTTTTCTATCAAAACCAGGGCTAAGTGTAAAATCTGACTCTGGAGAAGAAATAACAACAACCGTAACTGTGACTAACACAGCACCAGCAGCAAGCATTTTTTGCGTATTTTTCATAGTTCTAATTTACTTCATTTTTTATAAGTTACACCTATCAACCAAATCCATAGGAAAGGAATAAAAATTCCTAAGAATATATGAAACGCAAACCAAATTAGAGAATCCGATTGATTCCAACCATAAATTTTAAACCCTATATCACCCCGAGGAATAAAACTTAGAAGTATGTCTCCACAAAGGTTAACAGAAACTCCAACAAATAAACCAAATGCAATACTTCGTAGAGTATTTAGATGCCAACGATACTTTTTAGCTAAAATAGGTTTGTGTAATAAAGATGGTAGTATGCTAATTACCAGAATAGCTGTAGGGATAATTACTGAGCTAAAGAGCCAACTACGATGTTTTAGGAATTCCCAACCTACCCTTGGAAACCAATAATTAGACCAAATATATAAAGGAATATCCCAATTTGGTATTGCTTTATAAAAAATATCAAGAATTGAGTCAAAAAAACTAGGTAAAAACTGTAGAACAGGACTAAGGAAAAAAAAGCCACTTGCGCCCCAAATAACCATAACTAAAAATAATAGGGGGTTAACAAATCGGAGTCCTTTTTCAGTATATCGTTCAGCATAACTCCAGAAAACTAAAGCAATTCCTAGAGCCAAAAATAAGTAACAAAAATCTTTAACAGTATCCAGATATGGGTAAAAGGCATCCTGGAATTTGTTAATGGCCAGATATGACACCATCTTAAAATCTCTCAAGCTAGGCTAATTGATCATACTCTCTTTAATCTATGAAAGTGGGAATTCTGAAAAATTTCTTAATAAAGTGGTAGTAGTCTCACAGAGTGAAAAGCAAGTTAAAAGGTAGATATAGTAATAATTTTGTCTGCTTAATTGATGATGGCGTGCAAGTATTTAGTCACCCCACTCTCAGGGCAAACGCATCTAAATTCTGGAAGCTTTTGTCCTTAAGGCTTATAGGAGCAATAAATATAAATACTCAAATAGCTAAAATTATTGCCCTGTCAGGACTTCAAAATAAGATGCGTTTGCCCTGACCCCACTCCGCCCTTAACGCTTGTTGAAATTCAAGAGGATCTATCCGTTTTGGCAAAAAGCCAAACAGGTCTAAAGCTTCCTCTCCCTCTCGGGAAACTTCCGTTGGTGGCGGTAAAGATTGTACTACAACCACAACTTCTACTAAACCAGGTTCTACAGTATCGGGCAAGCTAATTTCCAGTTGGCGATCGCTCCCGACATAGACTACTTTCCGAATGGTTTCCATAATTTCTCTTGTGACAAAACACTAATTCTAAATTCAATAACAATTATTATAGTTGACTACCAACCTCCCTAGCAAACGCCAAAGCTGCTTGAATTTCCTCCCGCTTTAGTCGGGGATGCTCCTCCAACAATTGTTCTGGAGTCTCTCCTGCTGCAAGACTTTCCAGGATAAATTCCACAGTAATGCGAGTGCCTGCAATGGTTGGTTTGCCCATCATTACTTTAGGGTCTGAAACTATAAATTGTCGATCTTGCTCTATCATTTTTCCCTACAGAAAGTTGTATTCAATTCTTGTAGTATAAGCGATCGCTTTATCTTTTTGCTGGAAAACAAGACTATGCCAATAATTGGGCAACCCGAATTGCAGAAGTAATCGCCCCTTCATGCAACCCATCTCCTAGGTAAGCTCCTGCATGATAAGTATTATTCTCTCCATTAGTAATCACAACTTCATCTCTATACTCAAAAGCGGCAACGTTGTATAAAGGCGTTTGATGTTCCTGAATATGAATAATTTTCTTTGGAGCAAGCAAAGGATCTATATTAAATGCCAGACTGTATTGCTCGGAGGATGAAATTCCGCAAAGTTGGTTGAGATAAGCATTATATCCCCAGCTATTTTCCGTTTGAAAAAAGTCAAATTCGGAAGATTTCTGAATCCCATAACGGTCATACATTGAGGTATCAAAATGGATAGTTGTTTTAGCGTGGTTTGCCTTCCAGAGAGAAAAGCGTTTGATTTCTGCCTCAGTCGGATCGGACAATAACTGCCGTACCTGGTCAGGTGGAGTCGCAAAAACTACCTTGTCAAATCTTTGCGTTACTCCATCAGACATCCGAATGTTTGCGGAATCAGGCGATCGAGAAATTTCTTTAATTTCTGCATTCAGCCAAATCTTACCCCGAAAGCGATCGAGAATTTTTTCGATGTATGAATACACTCCGCCTTTAATTCGCACCCAACCCACAAAAATATAATCTCGGAGAGCAGGAATGGCTAATTCCGCAGGAAAATCGTCGATGGTCTCGAATGGCATTGAATAGCTATACATAGTCAGCAGTTTCAGCCAACAATTACGAAGACACTGGCGCTTCAAGTGTTGAGACATTGGGTGATTATAAAAATCCTGCATTTTGGCAAAACGAGTTCTCACCCAAAATCCTGCCGAACGAGCATAAAGTGTATCAAGGCGCAGATATTCAAGCAGACGCTGAATACCTGTAAAATTTTTTTTGATGGTTTCCCCCGAAAGAAAATGGCGACCATCTTGAAGAAATAAAGCGGAACCAATCTTGACAGGTTCCAGTTCCACTTCCAATTCTTTCATTAAATTGAGAAAATTATGAAACTTCAGAGGAAATTCTAGGACACCAGATTCTAAAATTTGGTCGCAGTTAGATTGATTGGGTTGAATATTCTTATTCAGGGTGCGAATATGTCCTCCCAAAATATTTTCTTTTTCTAAAAGTGTAACCTGATGACCTTGTTTATCGAGCAAGTATGCTGTGACTAAACCGCTTGCTCCGCCCCCAATAATTGCTATTTTCATTGTTTTATACCAAACTCAAAAAAGATAGTTATAGCGCTACGCGCAAGTCAAAAGTCAAAAGTCAAAAATAATCCCTGACTGAGTTTTAGCATTCATAAGTGTCCTATTGTTGAGTTTCACTTTGTTCTACCAGAGCCTACATTTTAGGCGTGTCATGCCACTACTTGACCGACACATCTAAAATAGTGCGTTACGACAGATTGTTAAATGCCTTTCACCGTCTCGGTTATAGCTGTATAACGCACCCTACTGGACTGTTTCATCTAAAATGGTGCGTTACGACGGATTGCTGAATCCTTTTCATAATCTGAATTTAAGCCGTCTAACACACCCTACAATTTTGCTATTAACTAGCTATTAGCACTAGATTGACACTTATGCAATGGTGCGTTACGACGGGTTGTTAAGTACCCGATCGCAGCTTAGATTTTAGCCGTCTAACGCACCCTACTGGCGTGTCTAGACTAAAATTGTGGGTTAGGAGCGAGCAACCTAGAAGACCTCTCCCCCAACCCCTCTCCTGCAAGGAGAGGGGAGATACCCCCCCCTTCCCTTGCAGGGAAGGGGGTTGGGGGGTTAGGTTTTTCAACCCACATTTTCAAGCTTGACGCACCCTACAATAATGAAATTGGTATTATTCAATTGTTAATTCTTGGATAAAATTAAATCTCCCGATAATCTTTGATACAAAATTGCTCCCGTCCAAAATGTAGGAGCAAATCCGGGATACCCAGAAGAAGCATTACAAAAATAGAAATTTTTTAAAGAAGTGTGATGATTGAGCCGACCAATTCCCATGTTATCAGGAGTTAAACTAGAACCGTAAGAATTTCCTTGGGGACAACCACAAAAATGCTCATTTGTTGTGGGACTGCCAGTAATTTTGAAGACCAGATGCTTTCTGAAGTTGGGAATATAATGTTGTTCCATTACGTTCAGCATGGCATCTAAAATTTCTGTCTTTTTCTTTTGATAGGCTTTTTTATCTTTCTCTTTCAGTTGCTTAAAGTAAGCATAATTAGCAACGGTCAAAAACTCAATAATCTGATATCCTTCCGGACAGTCTCGTTCCTCTTGAGTTAATAAAGTCGGAGTTGTAATTGCAAAAGAAAGGTTAGAAAAGTCGTGCTTTTCATACATTTGAGTAAAGGCTTCATTCAAATTGCGATGCTCGGTATGGAAGGTATTCCATTCTCCAAATCCATAGTCTCGCAGATTGATATCTTTGACTGCACAGTATGCCACAAAGTTCGAGGGCGAATAATCATAATTGAGCTTTTTCTGTAATGTTTTGGAGAATTTTTCCCACCCGATCGCCTGAGCAGCTTTTTTCGGGTCCATATTACAGATAATCGTTTCAGCGGTAAATTCCTGAGTTTGATTGTTGAGACGATTAATAGCTCGAACACCAGTCACTGTTTTATCCTTAAGAATAAAGTCAGTTACCTCATAATTATATAAAATCTCACCACCATTTTCTTCAATAACCTTGACCAAAGAATCGATAGCAAACTCAAAATGTTTGGTTGGGTAAAAAGCGCCTTTTTGATATCCCGTAAATAAAATTACCCAGGCATAAAAAGATAGTTGTTCTGGAGGCAATAAAAAATCCGGCCATTGTAAGGCTAAAAGAGTTTGGGCTGCTTGTGGAAGATTAAAGCCATCGAACACATCCTGAAGGGTACTATGCAAATATTTTAAAGCACAGAAAACTTCTCCAATATTTTGGAATAATTCAACACCTTTGATAGGTGGTGATAATATTTTTAACCCTTTACTGGTTTTTTCTACCTCTTCAACAAATTGACGCAAGCGAGGAGCATCAGCAGGAAATAAAGCTACAAGACGCTGAATTAATTTCTCTGATTTTGAGGGAATATCTAGTGAATAACCAGCCATTCTCATGTGGTCGAATCCATTAGGATCGTAATGATTGAAAGTAACAACTCGATCTAAATTTAGCTTTTTGAGAACCCGATTAACACTACCTCCTTCTCCACAGTCCCAAACGTAATGAAGTTGTGCATTAAATTTATATTTTTTCGCCATCGTAAAGGTATGACCAAAACCTCCCGGATGTTCATGGGCCTCTAATATTTGGACTTGCTTACCGGATTTTGCCATTAGCGCTCCAAATACTAAGGCGGATAAACCACTGCCTACGATCAGATAATCCGTTTTCATTTTACAAGTTTATAAAAATAGAGCTGTACATCTAACTATATAGTTAGTCTGTAACTTCCTCTATTCTAACTCTATAATCAGGAAAATAGTGTTGAAAAATGTTACAACGTATTTCATTGAGGGTGAAGTACAACTATGGCAGGCAAGATGCCTGCGCTACAAAGGTTTTATTATTAACATTTGTACTTCATCTACTTGGAATCTGCTGTAATTTGATGGGGTGAAGAGGAACAGTTTTATAGCATTTCCAGCAATACATCTTAATACTAAATTGTATCACTTAAAAGTCAGCATATTGGTATATTGGATTTGTTTGTAGTTGCGCTTTAGCGCCAAACATCTATCAACCCCTAGCACGGGAGCAAGATGCTCCCACTGCAGGCAAATGGCGATCGCTAAATTCTCAGGAAGAAGTCTTCTGCTTCTAACTCTGGGGTATTTGTAAAAGTGGCAAATTGACCTCCACTACCAAAACCAGTTCCACTACCATTGGGGTTGTAGAACAATTGACCATTTTCAGTATTATAAACAATTACAGCATCAGAAGTTGCTGCCTGTTGGTCATTAGTAACAGTAGCAAACTCACTAGCGATGCTGAAACCTGTTCCTGATTGACTATTGATAGCAGTGAAAGTTGTCAAGTCTAGGAGAATAATATCTCCCTGTGTTTGGGAAAAATCAGTAATTGTGTCTATACCAACATCCTCTGTCTGAAATTCTTCATTAGTGTTAAAAATAAAGCGGTCAATACTACTGCCTCCTGTAAGTTGGTCGTTTCCTGCTCCACCGTTGAGGCGATCGCGACCAATACCTCCTTCTAGGGTATCGTCACCTTCACCTCCTAACAAGATATCGTTACCGGGACGACCTATCAACAGATCGTTGCCAGATGTGCCAAGGAGTTTGTCGTGACCACGACCACCATTGATAGTATCGTTACCCTCGCCACCAACTAATGTATCTTGACCTCGAAGACCAAGTAACAGATCGTTACCTTCTTCACCATTGATGACCTCATCAGCTCTACTTCCAATACTTGGAGTATCCAGCGTTTCAGGTGCATCAGGCGTTTCAGGAGTTTCAGGTGTCTCAGGCGTTTCAGGAGTTTCAGGAGTTTCAGGCGTCTCAGGTGTCTCAGGCGTCTCAGGCGTCTCAGGTGTCTCAGGCGTCTCAGGAGTTTCAGGCGTCTCAGGTGTCTCAGGCGTCTCAGGAGTTTCAGGAGTTTCAGGCGTCTCAGGAGTTTCAGGCGTCTCAGGTGTCTCAGGCGTCTCAGGAGTTTCAGGCGTCTCAGGAGTTTCAGGAGTTTCAGGCGTCTCAGGCGTCTCAGGAGTTTCAGGCGTCTCAGGCGTCTCAGGCGTTTCAGCTAGAATTGGTATCGGAGGTTCTTGATTGAAAGCAAAAATGAAACTGAAATCACCTGCTGCATTACCTGTATTAAAGCGACTATCCCCAATAATAATCGTATATTCCCCTGTAGTATCAAGAGGTGTTTGTAACTGAGAACGACGACTGAAGTTATCACCAAATAAATTTGGGATTATTTCTACAACGGTTCTCTCATCCAGGAGAGTACCATCTGGACGAAATACTTTCACTTCTAAATCTATCTCTTCTTCTTCAGTATCAATTATTCCATCCTCACTCACTATTCCTTTCAAAAACAGAGTGTCTCCCTCATTACCACTAAAAGTGTAGACTTTCTTCTCTCCAAACAGATTAAACCTATCAGGTATATTTTCACCTGGTAAAATAGGAGTAGCATTCACAGGATTATTAGTACGTTCAATTGTTAGAGCATAAGGACCAGTTTTTTGATCTTCATCTCCTGCTAACAAAGTGTATGTACCACTAGCTTCTAAAGGTCCAACAACTAGATCGACATCTAAAGGAACAGAAGAAACACCAAGTCCTGCTTGCTCTCTTTCCAATAGAGTACCGTCAGGAGCAAAAAACTTCACCTCTGGATCTATATCAGTTTCTTGTTCCCCCAAATCGAGCATATTCAGGAATATTACATCCCCTGCTTCTGCTTGAATGGTATAAGTATCTTCCTCTCCAACAAATTCTATGGTACTGCTTTGAGGAACACCAAAATTAATCGGAGTGGGGTTAACAGGATTATTAGTCCGCTGAATAGTAATCCCATAGTCACCAGTATCGTCTCCAAATTCATCCCCAACTAAGACTGTATAAGTTCCAGTTTCTTCAACAGAAAGTTGGAGATCAACTTCAACTTCATCCTTTGATTCTCTGAAAAGACTGCCATTTGCATTAAATACTTGTATGTCAGGTTGTAAATCAAAATTAGAAGCACTTATATTCAAGGAAACTTGGTCTCCGGCAACTGCTGCAAAAGTATAGGTATCTTGTTCGCCAGGAAGATCGATACTTGGAGACAGAAAATCACTAAATCCTAATGGAATAGCATTCCCTGGGTTATTAGTGCGCTGCAGAGTGAAATTGTAAGCTCCAGTATTATCTGCTCCACGGTCTCTAACTAAGACTGTGTGTATTCCTGTACTATCCAGGAGATACGGAGGTGGGTTCAATAAATCAAATTCTTCGAGAAGAGTACCATCAGGGCGAAATACAAGAGACTCCACATCAGAAGCACTACTCTCAGATAAAGACAGCAAATCTCCCGCTTCACCATTAAAAGTGTAGGTATCTATTTCACCTAAAGAACTAATTTCACCAGATACTGGCACGCCAAAATTAATAGCAGTAGCATTTGCAGGATTGTTGGTACGTTGAATTGTGATATTATAGTCATCTATTTCACTGCCGTCTCGATCGCCAACTATTACTGTGTAACTACCATCGCTAGTAATGGAAATTGGTAATTCAACTTCACTGCTGTTTCCTTCTGTTAGTAGAGTTCCATCAGGATTGAAGATTCTGACTTCGGGTCTAAAGCTAGCAAAAGCATCAGAATTACTACTTGTATATAGATATACTTCATCTCCTGGAGTTCCACTAAAACTATAGGTATCTAACTCTCCTAACGAGCTTATACTTGTTGAAACCTGATTACCAAAGTCAAGGGGAGTAACGTTCCCTGGATTTGTTGTGCGTTGGAGAGTTAGACCATAATCACCTGTATCACTGCCAAATTGATCTTGAACAAAAACTGTGTAACTACCGTTTTGGTCTAGAGTACCTTGAAATGTTGAGGTCAAATCGTTATTTAATTCTAGGATAGTACCATCTGGTTTGATTATTTCGATTTCTGGAGCGACGGTAGAGGATTCACCTGTCTGCAAGATTATTTGTTCTCCAACAGCACCGTTAAAGGTATAGGTATCAACCTCATTACTAACACCTATATTTCCAGATGTGGGGGTTCCAAAAGTGAGTGGGGTAGAATTTACTGGATTAGTAAGATTTTGCACCAATAGACTGTATTCACCTGTACCAAAGCTATTCCCTGCCTCCACCAGAAGTGTATATGTGCCATTAGTATCTAATGTTGGCATTACTTCAAGTTGTCCAAAACTACTTTCTTCTATCAAGATAGTACCATCTGGCCGCAAAATTGTGATGGCTGGGTCTAGCAAAGAATCTGGAGATAATCTGAGAAATAATTGGTCCCCAAAAAGGCCATCAAAGGTATAGGTATCTTGTTCGCCCTCAAGGCCAATACTATCTTCTATTAAATTGCCAAAAGTAATATCAGTCATAATTCCCTGGTTGAAAATGTTCAAACCTATTATATTTATCCATCACCCAGAGGTTATGCAATTTGTGAAAATGAAAATTCAATTTCTTTTTGTTGACAAAGATGCTCCCGTTAAATTGAAGATTTTAACTGCAGCATACTTTTACTGATTTACCCGATCAATTAGTTTTAACCTCTAAGAACAAAATCCTCTGCTTCTAACAATGGGGTATTTGTCAAAGTGGCAAATTGACCTCCATCACCAAAACCAGTTTCGCTACCATTGGGGTTGTAAAATAAATTTCCATTTTCACTATTATAAACAATTACTGCAAAAGAATTTAAAACTCCTGCTGCATTACTGTATATTTCACCAGATGTAAAACTATTGCTGCCACCAAACACAATAGTTCCATCATTGTTAATAGCAGGAACATTAACAAAATCAAAATTTTCTGTGCTGCCAGGGATAGGAGTATTAATATCTGCTACAACATTGAGACCCCTTAAGTCTGTATAAATGCCTTCAGTTGGAAAAGCACCGCCAGCAAAGGTGACATTGCCATTGTCATTTAATGACAGTAGACCTGAGTAATTTTCAAAGTTGTTGAAATCATTACCAGGAATTGGGGTATTTGTGTCAACAACTTGATTCAAACCTCCTACTGTTGTGTAGACTCCATCACTTCCGACAAATGCTATTTCTCCGTTATTGTTAATAGAGGGGGGTCCGAAATTACCTCCAAATGAGTTTCCGGTTTCATCAGGAATTAGAGTATTACTGTCAACTATAACGCTTAAATCATTAGAGTTGTCGCTAAATAGAGGGAATGAATCGCTCAAAGGAAGACAGAGCAAAAACTTCAGGCGTTTTTACTTGCCAATAGTTATAATCCTTACCACAACCGTTATAACACGACCTAATTTTTGCATAAGCTCTTGTATCTATTTTTGCATAAGCTCTTGTATCTCAGAAATACCAACTTGCAGAACAGATAAATAACAGTAAAAAGGAGACAGTAAAATGTCCTTAATTGGGGAACTAATCCCTAATGACACCAGAAGTAACAAGAATTTGGTAGGTTCTGAACCTAATAGTTCTTTCTTCTTGGCACGTCAGATGAAGTTGGTTGAATCTCTAAACTCGATCTTAGCTGACTTCCAGATTATTTTTGAACGTGACCCTGCAGCGAAAAACTGGTTTGAGGTATTGTTATGTTACCCAGGATTTCATGCTTTGATGTGTTATCGGATAGCTCACTGTCTCTATAATTTAAGAATTCCATTGATTCCTCGCTTAATTTGCCATTGGGGTCGTTTCCTAACTGGGGTTGAAATTCACCCTGCTGCTCAAATTGGTAAGGGTGCCTTTATTGACCATGGTATGGGTGTAGTCATCGGTGAAACAGCCCAAGTGGGAGAGTATGTTCTACTTTATCAAGGTGTTACTCTCGGTGGA
This sequence comes from Dapis brunnea BLCC-M229, assembly GCF_050015995.1. NCBI lineage: Bacteria > Bacillati > Cyanobacteriota > Cyanophyceae > Oscillatoriales > Microcoleaceae > Dapis > Dapis brunnea. Next base: position 51,877 of record NZ_JBNHEP010000147.1, read on the forward strand.
ACCGGTAAAGAGACCGGGAAACGCCACCCCACTCTAGGAAAAAATGTTATTGTCGGAGCTGGAGCGAAGGTTTTAGGCAATATTAAAATCGACAACAATGTTTGTATTGGTGCTAATGCAGTTGTGATACGAGATGTTGCTGTTAATTGCACAGTTGTCGGGGTTCCTGGTCGAGTTGTTAAGCGTTAGAGAGAACTGCCCAACACTCAAGAATGTAAGCTTATCAAAAATGAGCGTTGTGAGCATAGTTACTCAGAGGTTTCTTTGCTTGAAAGATACATTCTGTCTATTTTCATTCCAAAAATCTCAACTCATCAGATCGATTAAATCAACAAATGCTTGGAGAAAGTAAAATAATGACTAACAAAATCTTCAGAAAATGCACAATAGCTATTGCTAGTACAACTTTATTGGCTATAGTTTCTCAGACTCCTGTTCATGCTGCCTCTTTCAACTTCAATTTCCCTCTGATTGATAATTTGGACAATATTCTTGGATCTGGTTCGGTCAGTTTTGAGGCTGAACCAGACAATTCTGTGGATGTGGAAAAGTTTGCCGTGAATGAGTTTGATGTGAATCTTACTTTGACAGATTCCTTGGAAACATTTTCTTTCACTAAAACAGGGCTAACAAATGCTGTTTTTTTCAATGGAAAATTCTCAGGAATAGAGTATCAAGGTCAATCTCAAGAAAGTGATAATTATGTACTTCTGATTGATGGTGGAGATGAGGCAGTAAAGCCTGGAGAACCTGGAGCATGGTCTTTGTGGAGTCGCAACTTAGATACAGGAGTTTTTGATAAATTTACGGAAGGAGACAACGTTAGCTACAAATCAGTACGAGAACCAAACTCATTAGTAGGACTTGGGATTTTCGGTCTGAGTTTGCTTCTGACTCAGAAAAAAAATAAATTTCAATCAAACATTAAGTTCTAGATATAAGTATTTCCTTGGTGATGCTCCGAAACAGCATAGATTATAGCGCTACGCGCAAGTTAAAAGTAATCTCTAAGTAAGTTGTCGTTACCGAAATCCTCCACCAACGGGATTTACCAATTTCCGCGCCCTAAATGCGTAGTGCTATAATTGAAGAACGAACTCTAGATAGTTAGCACATAGATTACCAATGGATAATGGATAATTGATAATTGATAATTAATCAATTCGGTTGTTGCCATGCGTCTGATGGCTCAAATTCAGCAGAAGTTTGGTAAAACCCTACCCTTAGCAACACTTCTCGAGAGTCCAACCATTGAGAATTTGGCAAACCTGCTACGCTCTGCCACAGATACTCAAACTTCGTCTTCCTTAGTAGCTATTCAGCTTCTAATCTTTGCTAGTGAAAAACCGCAAACAAAGCAGTTCACAAGTTGGGGCAAATTAGCAAAGGCTAGTGTAGTATATCAGATTGAGGGCAATCATTATACAATTATCCAAGAACCTCAAGTTATGGTTTTAGCTGAACATCTGGCACTAGGTCTGATATAGAATCCGGCTGAAAAGTAGTCATTGCGACGATAAGAAGCAATCTCAAGGGTTTAGGAGATTGCTTCCTTCCACTCCGTTCCAGTCGCAATGACTTGGGTATATTCATTAATGGATAATGGATAATTACCTCTGGTTAAAACCGTACAGGAATTGAATATAAGGAAATATTATTTCTTCTCTTGGTCGATTAGATATGGCGTTTAGCGTTCCGCACAACGCGCGTTAACGCTACGCGACATGAAAAGCGTTAGCGAAGCTCCTCCGGAGGAGGCAAGAGGCAGCGGCTCTGCAAGAGCGGGAGACCTCGCCATCCCATCCTGACGGAATGCTGCGCTTTCCGACCGCTCTCTTGGTCGATTGGAGGCAAGCGAGGAGACCTCGCCATCCCATCCTGACGGAATGCTGCGCTTTCCGACCGCTTTTTCCCCTTGAAAGGGGAGGCTAATAATTATTAATTATTTCGTTAATAATTATTAATTATATCATGTCCGGATAATCAGTTATCAAAAGACTTTCTACCTTCTACCTTTTTCTTCCTTTCTGCCTTCCTCCAAACTTTTAAGATTTGGTATGACTTTTAACTTTTAACTTTTGACTTCCATAAAACGGTATTATCTATCTCAAAATATTAAAATACGAAATCTAGCTACCTACATACTCCTATGAATCGAGCAAAGAAGAACGTTCTGTTACTTGTGTTATGTCAGGCACTAGCAATGACTGGAATTACAATCCTAGGTACTATTGCAGGATTAATTGGTCAATCCCTAGCTGCAGACAAGTCTTTAGCAACCCTTCCCCTAGCACTGTTAATGCTAGGAACTATGAGTACAACAATTCCCGCTTCGCTGTTAATGAAGCAGTGGGGACGACAGTTTGGCTTTATAGTTGGAGTGTTGATTGGCATGGTAGGATCTGCTTTGGGAGTCTATGCTATTTTTTATACAAATTTTTCACTCTTTTGTCTAGCTATCCTTCTTTTTGGTGTATTCAATGGATTTGCTGGGTTCTATCGTTTTGCTGCTATTGATGCAGCAACTGATGGATTTCGTCATCAGGCTGTTTCTTTGGTTGTAGGGGGTGGGGTAATTGCTGCATTCTTAGGACCAGGATTAGCAACTTGGTCAAAGGACTGGTTTACTTCCGTTACATTTGCTGGTTCTTTAGTCTCGATTATTGGGTTGCAGTTAATAGCAGGATTCTTGCTGCTTTGGATAGATATTCCCCTCTCATCTAAAGCCGAACGTCAAGAAACTGGCCGACCATTAACAGCGATCGTGCAACAGCCAGTATTTATTATAGCTGTGTTGAATAGTGTATGCGGTTACGGAGTAATGATCCTAGTTATGACTGCGACACCATTAGCAATGGTTGCTTACTCTCACTCATTTGAAGCTGCCGCTTCTGTGATACAGTGGCACGTTTTAGGTATGTTTGCACCTTCCTTTGTGACTGGATTTATGATTGCTAAGTTTGGGAGGATAAATATCATACTTTGGGGTGTAATGTTGAATTTGCTGTGCATAGTTATTAATTTACAGGGAAATAGTATTACAAATTTTACAGTTGCTTTGCTGATACTTGGAATTGGATGGAACTTTATGTTTGTTGGTTCTACAACTTTTTTGACTGAAGCTTATACCCCCGCTGAAAAGGCTAAAACACAAGCTATACAAGACTTTATTATGTTCGGTTTTGTGACATTTGCTACTTTTTTCTCAGGACGGTTGCTACACAGCTTTAGTTGGCAAACAGTGAATTATGTAGCTCTTCCTCCACTTATGGTAACTTTAGCTGTAACTCTCTGGTTACGGAAGCGATATTTTTCTTCTGCTTATAGCAAGTCATATCAAATCCGGTAGCATCGGTGTTATATCAAGTAACATTAATTAAGCCTAATGTAGGGACGTTTTGCTGACGCAAAGCTCCGCTAACGCTGCGCGACATGAAACGCATTTTTGTTATGCAACGTCCCTGACAGGTTGTGTATACATAAGTTCTAACTTCTAAGAACAAAATCTTCTGCTTCTAACAATGGGATATTTGTCAAAGTGGCAAATTGACCTCCATCGCCAAAACCTGCATCACTACCATTAGGGTTATAGAATAAATTACCATTGTCACTATTATAGACAATTACTGCATCAGAAGTTGCAGTTTCTTGGTCATTAGTAACTTTAGTAAACTCAGCGGCAATGCTGAAACCTTTTCCTGACTCACTGTTGATGGCAGTAAAAGTTGTCAGGTCTAAGAGAATAATATCTCCCTGTGTTTGGGAAAAATCGGTAATTGCATCTATACCTACATCCTCTGTCTGAAATTCCTGATTAGTGTTAAAGATAAAGCGGTCAATACTACCACCCCCTGTTAGTACATCGTTTCCTGCTCCACCATTGAGGCGATCGCGACCAATACCTCCTTCTAGGGTATCGTCACCGTCACCTCCTAACAAGATATCGTTACCAGGACGACCTAACAACAGATCGTTGCCAGATTGGCCAAATAGGCGATCGCTTCCAAGACCTCCATTCACAGTATCATCACCTTCACCACCAATTACTGTATCTCTGCCAACACCACCAATTAAGTTATCATCACCATTGAAACCTCGGAGTAGATCATTACCTCTGAAACCGTTGAGACGATCGTCTCCTCCTCCTCCGTTGAGGATGTCATTCCTATTAGTACCATTGAGGGTTTCACCTGGTGTTGGTGCTGGTGGTTCTGGGGTTGGTGCTGGTGGTTCTGGGGTTGGTGC
>NZ_JBNHEP010000148.1:0-2558 GCF_050015995.1 Dapis brunnea BLCC-M229
CAATCTTTATTAGGGCAGCAGTTAAAGACTTTAGTTGATGATTTCCAATTTCAGACTATTAGACAATTAATTGAATCTCGGAATCAGGATAGATCTTAACTAATATTATGTTCGGTTAAATAGTTATTATAATGAAAGTTCGTAGTATAGCTCTCAGCCCTATCTAAAGTTGGGGCTGAGAGCTATACTACAAACAAAAACTTTATTATAAGTGATTATCCGAACATGATATAAATCAGAGGTCAGAAGTTGTTTTTATAAGGAGGATTTCTCAAGTCAGAAGTTAAATTATTATACCGTTTCACGGAATTAAAAAGTCATGCATTATGATTTTATAGACTCATAACTTTTACGTGCTCAGTAGTTTCAGGAAATTATTTCACATCTAAAGCTTGAAACTATTTCTGAGATTTTTAAAGTGAATTGGTATTAGTTGATTTTTTTGATAAGACTATGAATGCGATGAATACTAGATCAAAGGAAAATTTAGATGATAACTTTAATGAACAATAAATTTTTCAAAAAACTCTTTATTTTGACATTTTTTTTGTTATGTTTATTGATTTCAGTGTCTCACAGCTATGCACAAAATAATAACTTAGAACATCTTGATAATGTTGTGGTTTTAAATGATAATATTCAAAAATATCCTTTAGGATTACATTTAGAAATATTTGAAGATAAAACTAGAAAATTAACTATTGAAGATGTTGTGAATCAAGAGTTTACTCTTAGTAATAAAAATGTCCCCAATTTAGGCATAAAAACATCAGCAATCTGGGTTCGTTTTCGAGTAAAAAATCAAGCAAGTTTGACACAAAAATGGATATTAAGTTTAAATGATACTCGTACAGGTACCGTAGATTTTTATTATTCTCAAGGAAACAAAAAAGGATTTAAGATAATTAAAACTGGCAGATTTTTACCTTTTAGCACTAGAGAATTTAACCATCGTTTTTTTATCTTTAGTTTGCCTTTTACTGAAGATAATGAAAAAACTATTTATCTACGTTTAACTTCAAAAGCAGGTTTATCTATTCCATTGAATATTTATTCCTTAGAAACATTTTTACAGGAGGATCAATATAATATCTTAGATTCAGGAATGGCTTATGGAACTCTATTAATAATGATTGGTTATAACTTTTTTTTATTTATTTCTTTAAAAGACAAAAGTTATCTATATTTTTTATTGTTTATTATAGGTTATGTCTGGTGTAGATTGTGTATAGAGGGAATAGGACATCAATTATTTTGGAATAATTTTCCTAGCTATTTTGAGATTCAATCATTAGGAGTATTATTAATGTATTTTTCCTGGATAAAATTCACCCAATCTTTCTTAAAAACTAAAAAACATCTTCCTAAAATGGATAGATTTTTATTTATTATATCTTTAGTTCTAGTTATAACAATTATTATATCTATATCAACAACATGGACTGGTATTATCCAAAGTTTTTATATTATATTTATTAGTGTAATAATATCAACAACTGCTTTGATAAGATGGATGCAAGGATATAAGCCAGCTAAATATTTTTTATTAGCTATGTTTTCCCCTATTGTGGCAATAATTGTTCATTGTTTGACTGTTTTGAGTTTTATACCTTATGGGATTTCTCTAAGCAAACTTTCAAATTTCGCTTTTAGTTTACTGGTCTTATTATTTTCGTTTGCTTTAGCAGATCGAATTAATTTGATTCAAGATGAAAGAGAGAAAGCACAAAATGAAGCCTTGAAAAATGCTGAAATTAATCAAAAATTAATTAAAGAACAAAATATTGTTTTAGAAAAAAAAGTTGTAGAAAGAACAGAACAATTATCCATTGCTAAACAAAAAGCGGAAGTTGCCAATCAAGCAAAAAGCAGTTTTATTGCTAATATGAGTCACGAATTACGCACTCCTTTAAATGCTATTTTAGGCTTTTCTCAAATTATGATTCGTTCTCAAAGTTTATCAAAAGAAGACAAGGAAAATACAACTATTATTAATACAAGTGGCAATTATTTATTAACCTTGATTAATAATATTTTAGACTTATCTAAAATTGAAGCTGGGAAAATAACGCTTAATGCCAATAGTTTTGAGTTTTATTCCTTCTTGAACGAAATTGAAGACTTATTACATATAACCGCAGAAAATAAAGGGTTAACATTAATCTTTGACTATCAAGATGATGTACCTCAATATATCTATACCGATGAAATTAAACTGCGACAAGTCTTAATTAACTTAATCAATAATGGGATTAAGTTTACATCTGAAGGGGGTGTAAGTGTCACAGTTGCTCTTCAAAAAGAATCCCCCCTTAATCCCCCCTTTCTAAGGGGGGAAAGTTCGGGAAAAAATCTACCCTTAGAAAGGGGGGAAACTTCGGGAAAAAATCTAGCTTTAGAAAGGAGGGAAAGTAATGAAAAAGCAATTCTTATTTTTGAAGTCAGAGATACAGGAGCAGGAATAGCTGAAGATGAAATGCCCAAATTATTTGAAGCATTTGCTCAAACTGAAACAGGTAAAAATAGTCAAGAAGGCACAGGTTTAGGATTACCCATTA
>NZ_JBNHEP010000149.1:0-27931 GCF_050015995.1 Dapis brunnea BLCC-M229
GATTGGTCTTGGCAGTTATAATCATTCCCTACCCCATCATATTGAGTGGATACAAAAAATTGCCGATCGATCTTAGGGATGAAACTTCTCCCAGCTTTAAACGTAGACTGGTTTCTGCATTACAATCTGCTGGTGAAGCTTCTATTAATGAGTTTTTGGACAATCCCTATGTTAACGTCACTTTAGAGACTATTAAGGGTTGGAATCAGGCTAAATAGAGCTAGTGTAAGTAAGTTCTACAGCTATTTTGTGGATTCCTATAACTGCATTGAAGTGGTTGTACTTACAAAAGCAAATCACAACCATTTCAAATCATCTTTCTGTTGATATTACCTCTATATTGTTATTGGTTATTGGGTTCTAACCTTGGCGCAACTCTAACTACATTCAATTTCTCTACATTATTTAAAATCTCAGGTGCTACAGTTTTAGGAATACAAACCACATTCCCTGCTCGCATTTTCTCTAGGCGATCGCCAACCACAGAAACCAACTGACTCACCTGCCACCCCAAGATTTCCCCATGTACAGGAATAATCTCAATTTTATCTCCCACTGTCAGAGACTCAACCAGTTGCAAAACAATATTTTCTGATGTTGTCTCCATCACAATTCCCAGATATTCGTGAGTACCCCTACTACTTTCCAACTGCTTATACACAGAATCACTACCCGCAGGAGTTTCCAACGAAGCAGAATCATAGTCACGGTGAGGAATAGACTCTAACTCAGCCACAATTTGATTCAACATTTCTGGAGTTAACTTCCCTGCCGCATAAGCATCGATCGCTTGACGATAAGCTCTACAAGTCAGCGCCACATAAAACGATGATTTCATCCGCCCCTCTATTTTCAGAGAACAAATTTGATGCTCAAAAAACGCTTCTACTTGATGAATACCCCATAAATCTTTAGAAGACATAAAAGTAACCGGGCGATCGTCTGTTTTTTCCGCCAACTGATAAGGAAAACGACAGGACTGAATACAACCACCACGATTAGAATCTCTGCCTGCTGTAAAATTGGAGATTGTACAATTACCAGAATATGCCATACACATAGCACCATGTATAAACATTTCTACATCAATACCAGTTTGCGCTCTAATTTTCCCCCCTTCTGCTATACTAACTTCTCGCCCCACTATCAGACGCTTCACGTCAAACTGTTTCCACATTTGACCAGCATAAGAATTAAGACAAGATGCTTGAGTCGAGAGATGAATGTCAAGATTAGAGCTATTTTTCACCACTCGCAAAACCCCCAAGTCAGAAACAATAACCCCATCAACGCCAATAGATTCCAGAAATTGACAATATTCTGCCAATCCCTCAAAATCATCATCATGGAGAAAAGCGTTCAGGGTAAGGTAGACTTTTGCATGATTTTCGCGAGCAAAATTTACCCCATATTCCAAGTCATAGTCAGAAAAATTATCTGCTCGCGCCCGCAGACCGTATTTTTGCCCTCCCACATAAACAGCATCAGCACCATAGGTAACAGCAACTTTTAGACGTTCGAGATTTTTCGCCGGAGCTAATAATTCTGGTTTCCACATATTATTTATATACATTGATGATTAACTTAAATATTTTAGCTCGAAGGCTCAATGATGGTTTGAGGCTTTATAATTTAAGTCCTATCTAAAAAAGGCCAGAAGGATGAATCAGGATGAATCAGGAACGTGCCGAATGTTTAAAACAATTACTTCGAGAACCAGAAATAGATGCTGATAGCTGTTTGCTGAAAGCTATATAATTAAAATACAGAGGTTTTGTGGAAATTTTGAGGAAAAAAACCATGGTGAAACAACTCGAAACCCAAACTCATCGAGAAATTGTTTATCCCGATAGTGACGGCCAACCAATGGCAGATAATACAGTTCAATTTCGCTGGATAATGGTTATCTACCATAATCTAGCATGACTATTTGCCGAAAATCCTGAAGTCTTTGTCGCTGGAGATTTACTTTGGTATCCAGTACAAGGAGATAATAAGTTGCGTCAAGCGCCAGATGTCATGGTGGTGTTTGGAACACCTAAAGGAGATAGGGGTTCATATCAGCAATGGAAAGAAAATAATATTGCTCCCCAAGTGGTATTTGAAATTCTTTCTCCAGGAAATACTTTGAAGGAGATGAGTAAGAAACGCCTATTTTATGACCGCTATGGTGTGGAGGAGTATTATTTGTATGACCCGGAAAAAAATGATTTGACAGGATGGTTGCGCTCTGAGTCATTACTAGATGTAATTGATGAGATGAATGGTTGGGTTTCTCCAAGATTGGGAATTCGGTTTGAGGTCTTGCCCGAAACTTTGCAACTGTATCGTCCAGATGGTCAATTATTTGCAGATTATTTGGAGGTTCAACAACGGTTGAATGAAGTTCAGGAACAATTGGATAATGTTCAGGAACAATTAGATGAAGAACGTCAGGCCAAAGAAACTGCCGAGGAGGAACTCCAGCAGGAACGTCAGGCCAGAGAAGTTGCTGAGGAACGTGCTAAACGTTTAGAAAAGTTACTTCGAGAAGCACGAATAGATCCAGATATTAAGTAATGAATAATGAACAATGAATAATAAATAATAAATAGGGTTTGCTGAAAAAAAATAAAAGTATTCACAGATAAAGGTTTTAGCCTTTTTAGGTATCAAAAAGTGCGAGCTTTTCGGCTACTCAAGTTCAAAAATTTAGCATTTTGGTCAGACAAAGGCAGAAAAATTAAGGGATGATTCTTCTGACTTCCTATATAATTCCTATTTATCCTGTACGTCGCCAATCCGACGGCTCCCCTACCTGACTCCTTTCCTTACCAAAAGAATTATTCAGCAAACCCTAATTATTAATTATTAATTATTAATTATTAATTATTAAAACTATGGTTCTACCACTACCTCGGTACCTACTTGCACTTTTTGAAATAAGTTAACCACATCTTCATTGTGCATCCGCACGCAACCATGGGAAGCAGCAGATCCAATCGATTCTACAGTAGGAGTACCGTGAAACCCAATGGTGTCTTTGCCATCTGTCCAAAAACCAATCCACCTCAATCCCAGAGCAGTATTTGGCCCTGCTGGCATTACCTCACCCGTCCAGGGGTTCTGCCATTTAGGATTTTCTACCAGTTGAATAACTTTGAAATTGCCTGTGGGAGTTTCCCAACCTGGTTTACCCACAGCTACAGGATAACTAGCAACTTCTTCTTCTCCCTCATATACATATACCCGCCGTTCCCCTAACCGGAGTACGATCCGAACTAACTCTTCTGCTTGTATACCCAAATGTTTTTGGAAGTCTTTGATAGCTCGATCTAATTTTGGCATTAAGCCACCAAACGGTAAATTAGCTTCTACCTGTGTTTGCCGATCGTTATTACTTGTCTGAGCAGTAGGGGTAGAAGCTATGGCTAAATTTTTACTAAATAAAAGAATAATTGCTGTGGTCAGGAAAATAGCTGTTAAATTATATGTTCTTTGGTTGATTTTGCTAATAATATATAGCCATTTATTTGTGGTAGATTGCGTCATCTTTCACTCCTCATGTATCAAATCTAGATGTTATTAAAAGTAATGTTTTGCAAGTTTAATTCAGCTTAGATATTAAAAATGTTTGAACTAAACTCTATTCGTATTTTTTAAGGTTCTACTACGACAGTTGTACCAATCCCCACTTTTTCAAATAGAGCTAGTACATCTTGGTTCAACATTCTAACACAACCATGAGAGGCTGCTTGTCCTATGGTTTCTTCGTTCGGAGTTCCATGAAAACCTATGTAGTTTGTGCCATCTGTCCAAAAACCAATCCATCTTTCCCCCAAGGGATTTTCTGGACCAGGAGGTATAATTTCTCCTGTAAAGGGATGTTTCCAAGAGGGATTTGGTATTTTTTGGATAACTTTATGGGTTCCTGTGGGAGTTTCCCATCCTTCTCTACCAATAGCTATTGGGTAGCTGGTTTTTAATTTGTCATTTTGATAGACATAGACACGGCGATCGCTTAATTTTATGACTAAATGAATTTTTTCATTAGGTTTAATATAAAGTTCATTTAACGCTTTTTTTGTAATTCTTGATTTGGGCTTTATTTGTGACTGGGGTTCGCTTAAATCTGTCGATTTTGTGGAAACTCCAGATTGATTTTTGAGTGGAGTTAAGCCATTGGCTTGTTGTTGTATAAGATTAAATATAATGACTGTACCTAAATTTAGGAAAATCACAAAATAAAAGCGACTAAAAAGGCTGTTATTTTGACTACCATTTACCCAATTAGATGAAAAAAAATTGCTGACTTTTACATTCATTTATTCAATCCTTAACCACATAAAATCTACAGATCGTTTATTATAATTGAAAGTTTAGTCAGCGGCTTAAAATCAACCTCAATTTTTGCAGCTTTAGCTGTTGTGTGGAGTTCGTTGCAGGGTAAAAAATTTGTAGGTATTTTCGGTAGACGTATTCCTGAAGAAAGGTTGTTTACTGCTTTTTCTCATTTATGTTTTGCATCATAGCTTTCTTGCTAGGTTCGAGTATTTTGTTAATATTTCAAAATTAAGTTTTTGAGGATGTAATTTTTGCAGCTACATCTGCTTTAGGAATAGTTGGTTTGTTCCGTGGCATTACTACGGATAAATCATCAATTCTTTCCCCCTACTCCCGTACGGGCGATTCGCGAATCGCCCCTACTCCCTCTTTTACGCAGAGGTCTATTACATTTTGATTATCGTCATACTGCAATGTCTCGCAAAGAATATGAAAAAGTTTTAACTTAAAAGATGAATAATTTAACTAAAAATAAGAAGAAAAAGTATGAAAAGTATGAAAAAAATAGGGATGCAATGTACGAAATATTGGCTAGTATGCAACCTAAAGCAATTAAGAATGCAAAGAATTTATTAGAACAATATTATCCATCAGATCCTGCTAATGATAATCCTTCCACAAGAGTACATTTATTAGTTAAACAACTTAATAGATTTGTTCGTAAATAATCCTTAAACAACAAACTCAATATCTCCTAATATATCTATCTTTTCTTCGAGTCATTAAATTCATCATTTTCATATCTTCTAAGAAATTATTCTGTAGATAACTGATATTTAGTCTCAAATTTCTGCAATCTTTGTTTGGTTCGTTCAATACCATCAGACAAAGACTGTAATTCTTTTTCTACTGCTGCTTTTAATAAAATTTTTAACGATTCTGGATGTTGACATTTAATTTTAAGTTCTGGCATATTTTTTATCTCCTTTAAAAGTGATTTAATGTTGTACTAACCAGACTTCTCCTCTTTTGAGATTATTCATTTTCTGTTTCCCAATCTTCAGCAATCCTAACTAAATAAAGGCAGAAAATCAAAATCTTAATACTGTGACGATTTTTCACAAACAGCATAAAGCATGCTGAAGTTATTGTCAGTTAAGCTATTAGAGCGAATAAATATTTTTCGGTGACGAACGAGCCTGCCTTTGAAACCAGACTAGATGCAAATTTGTTTGCTAGGTTGCCTTGCAGTAGCTGGATTGGATTGAGTATCTATAAATTGCACTGGATCATAAGTATTAATCCACAGATGAGCGCCACATTTTGCTGGTTCGTAAGGCCGATAGACGATTTGGCAAGGACCTGAAATATATAAGTCATAACCATAATCGTTGCGTTCGCCATCCTTAACTGACAATACAGGTTCAAGTTGTTCGGGAGGTTTACCAAAATTACCTTTGATTTTGCTTTGATTAACATGAATCATTTTTGGTTTGGTAGATTGTTGCTTGCGCCATATACCTTTCGGACCGCGCCGAGCTGGAATTATTCTAGGCATACCGCTCCTTGAAACTGGAATTTCCCAGAATCTACCATTTTTTTTGGCTCCTTTCACTCTTCCTTGAGCGAGTAAAACTAATAAACGTTGACGGGAGATACCTAATAAAATAGATGCTTGTTTAGTACCCATGATTTTTTTCTCAACTGTTGAACAATAGTTAAATTTGCTAAACCACAATAAAATTAAAAAAGTTACCTAAGAATAAATATAAACCAATAATTTGGTTTTGTCTACCTATGATTGATGTCTCCAGCGGTTAAAACACCCTGGATTCTAAGCGGATGTACTTATGCGGGCTAAAGCCACGCAACGCACTGCTTACGATATTTTTTGGTTAGACAATCTAACTTATATCGCTGTGGGAGCATCAAAACTCCTCTACCAACCTTGGCTAAGTCAATACTTAGCTGTGTTGCTACTTTTTTGATAATATTAGCTGCACCATTACAGTCAGCATTAATAACTTGACCTTTTGCTGAACGATACAAGCCACGATTTACACGCTTTCCTGATGCTTTCCACCTTTCGGGTTTTTCACCAAATGTCGGTAGAAAATCATCATCTAGAAAACTTGCTTGACTGGTGTAACTTTCCTCAGCCTCTACAAACTTAATCCCATACTGTTCAGAAAGTTCGGCTATTCTAGTCTTTAATGTGGCTGTTGGTATTTGGACAAACTGTTGGTTATTTTTCTTGCCAATGTTAATACCATCTTTTTGGTGTTGATTCCAACCAAAAACTACTGTGCCTATTTGATGCTCAATGCACCAGTTAATAACAAATCTAGCTGCCTTATTAATATTGTCGCGCATCATTCGGTTACGCTTTTCAGTAATAGCAGCAAGTTGGTTATCCCAATAGTCACCAGGCTTGCCTTGCTTCATTTTGGCTACTTGCTTGTTGTACCATTGATTTTGAGATTTAACCTTTCTTCCATCAACTATAAAAGCCTTACCTACATTACTTACGCAGGTTAACCAGTTATTCAATCCTGGATCAATACCTACAGTGCTTTTCAGATTGATGAACCACATCGCCATAATCGAAATCCTGTAGGGGCGATTCGCGAATCGCCCCTACTGTGGTCTACCGAAATGAAAACCGCTGTAAGACATTTCCTGCTATTGGTTGACCTTTTTCTGGTTCTGAGTGTAGATAAACAAATTCCAAGTAAAAACATCTATTCCTAGGGACAAACCTATACTCTTTAATTTTTTCAAAGTCTAGATTACTAGGCATTGGTAGTAAGAAATGGTCAATACCAAACCACGCTTTTACTTGCTTGCCTAATGGGAACTTAAGCATACCATCAACCAACTTCACCCAACGTGCGGGATAACTAACAACAGCTAAACCATCCTTTTTGCGGTATTTTGGTGGTTTAGGCTTCTGTACTAGCTCCGTTCTACTAAACTTACCCAAACTTACCCAAACATGATTGCATGAGTTTTGGAGCTAGCTTCCTGTTTCACTGAAGATCACTGACTCTCGTCTGTAACTTATCTTCTCCACAGGCTTCAACTCGGCGGGAACTCCACCTACTGACTTACATAGTTTTCTAGGTTGACAGCAGCATTAAAATCTCTGTCAGCCTCAAAACCACAGTTGCTACATTCGTATCGTCTCGCACTCAATGGCATTTTCTGTTGATGCCCGCAATGAGAACATATTTGAGAACTTGGATAAAATCTATCAGCGAGCTTTAATTCACTGCCATACCACTCACACTTGTATATAAGCTGACGCTTAAACTCATAAAAGCCACAGTCTGCTATTGCGCTTGCTACTCCCGTGATTTTTGAGCATTCCACTTACATTTAAGTCTTCAATCACTATGGTACTGTGGTTTTTAGCTAACCATGTTGTGACTTTATACAGAAAGCCTCCAGCTTTAAACAGCATTTGGCGACAATAATAAATCCCACAATTTGTCAACTTATTTGCTTCTGTGCATAGGTATTCCAGAATAGCCATTATTTCTGGATTAGTTTTGACTAGGTGTTGTTGGCATCCGTACATTAATCATCACCTCCTGTAGATATAATAGCACTATTAAACATATTATGTCTACACTCGTAATCAAGAAAAAACCAGATGAATACAGAAGAAATCCCCACTCAGTAACATTGATAAATTACCATTTTGTCTTCTGTCCTAAACGTAGAAGGCCAGTATTAGTTGGAGACGTTAAACAGAGATTACAGGAGATTATCTTTGAACTATGTACTGAACATGAGTGGAGATTAATAGCACTAGAAATAATGCCCGATCATGTACACTTATTTTTAGAAGTTGACCCCACCTTTGCACCATCGGTAATTATCAAGCGAGTCAAAGGTAGAGCTTCACATCATTTGAGGAAAGAATTTCCACTTATTACTAAAGTTACCCACACTTTGGACTCAAGCGCTTTTTCTGTGCAACAACAGGAAATGCTTCAACAGAGATTGTTAGGAAGTACATCGAAAACCAAACCGGAGAGTAACGTCGCTTTATTACCCGCGTGTCGCTATTCAACCAGCTGTTAAAACAGGCTGGCTAACTTTCTCTCACCATTTGTTAGGTTTTTTTTGATGCTCGTGATAATAATTTTCCCATTTTCTTGAATAATCTCAAATTATTGGCTTTCTCCTAACAATTCTTTGGGTATTAATAAGCCTTGTTCTGTTGCTGTTAATTTCATTTTTAATTACCTCAAATAATTTTCTATATCAATTCATTAAAATTACTCTATTTCAGAATTGCAATGCTTATCCCAAATTTTCAATTTCCTGTAATACCTCTACCAAAGTAGGAGCATTTGAGGAAATAACATTATCTTCACTTCCATCATGTTTATGATGAGGAAAGTTTGGCAAATTTAGCTTTTTATGGTGTCTAGTATTGTCATAGCGAAAAATCAAGTTTTTGGAGGCATTCATATATTGATATGTGTAAATACCATGATTGATGATTGTTTTAACATTGACAAATTCACGCTAATAAAGAATAGAACCATCTATAAAGTTTATTTCACCTACAATAAAACCTTGATAATCTGTTCGTTCATCAGATGTAATACTGAATGAAGAGACTAATGAGCAAGAGTTAATTACTTCACGAATTTCTTGAACATAATCTTTAATTAACAAACTCAACCACCTTGAAATTTTCTACTTCTTCACAGAGATTTTTCAGCATCCAATATTCTCCAATCCATTCGTCTAATTCTAGGGTTTCTGTAAATTCATCATTTTCATATCTTCTGAGAAATTCTTCTGTAGATAACTGATATTTAGTCTCAAATTTCTGCAATCTTTTTTTGGTTCGTTCAATACCATCAGACAAAGACTGTAATTCTTTTTCTACTGCTGCTTTTAATAAAATTTTTAACGATTCTAGGTTCTCGCATTTAATTTTAAGTTCTGGCATATTTACCTCCTTAGAATATTGTCAATTTCCTGCAATACATCTACTAAAGTAGGAGCATTTGAGGAAATAACATTTTCTTGACTACTCTGATATTTATGGTGGGGAAAATTTGGTAAGTTTAGCTTTTTATGATGTCTCGTATTATTATAGCGGAAAATCAGATTATTTGAGGCAGTCATATATTGATAGGAATACATATCGCGGTCTATTGTTAATTCCACATCTACAAATTATCGCACCATTAAAACAGAATTATATAGAAACTTTATAATGACATATTTATATACCTATAATTCAACTATCAACATCATAATCTATGCAGATAATTAATCCTGCTAGCAACTCTTCAAGAATAAGATTTGAAACCTGCCCAAGATATTTAACAAATCTTTCATTAGCAATGCTAGGAACTTGAAGCACATTACCAGCAGAGTCGTTATCTAAACCATTTTAATCATTTTTCGGTATCGAAATCATAAATGGGCGGTTTTGAAATTTAGGTTGCCATTTAGCTATAGGAATAATAATTCGGACACTGACTGAGCTAAAAATGTTTGAACTAATCACAACTGCCGGGCGAGTTTTTTTATTTCTTGATCTCTAGTTGGGTCTAGTTGTACTAACCATATTTCTCCTATTTTAGGATTATTCATCTTCTGATTCCCAATCTTCTCCATCAAGAATATAAAATTCTGTTAATTCTGAGTCATTTAAAAAATATTCAGCAGTTTTAGCTATTGATGATGTTAATAATTTATGACGCTCCGCTATAGGCAAACGAGCAATTTCTTTGAGGGATAACTGATTTTTAGAATCAACTTGAGATAGCTTCAATTTGTGTTGAATAAACTGAATAAAGTCTAGCACTTCCTGTTGTTTGTCAGGTGGTAATAGTTTCAGATTATCTAGAACTTCTTGTTCAATATTATTATTTGTTATTGCTGTCATAAAAATAATCTCCAACTTATATAAGTCAAACAACAAGCTATAACTACCTCAAAAGACTGTCAATTTCGTGCAATACCTCTACCAAAGTAGGAGCATTTGAGGAAATAACATTTTCTTGACTACCCTCATGTTTATGGTGGGGAAAATTTGGCAAGTTTAGCTTTTTATGATGCCCCGTATTATCATAGCGGAAAATAAAATTATTTGAGGCAGTCATATATTGATAAGAATACATATCACGCTCTACTGTTATTTTCACATCTACAAACTCGCAAAAGTAAAGCATTGAATTGTCTTTAAATCTAGCTTCTCCCCGAATAAAACCTTGATAAGTACCTTGTTTTTTGGGATTAAATGTACAATTTTGAATTATTGAAAATGTCTGAAGAGCTTCATTAAGTAGCTGAAAATGCTGCACTACTTCACAAGCTACTATTGAATCGTGAAGTTGCTGCAAGTAATCCTCAAATAACAAACTCAATATCTCTCAATTTTTCTATCTTTTCTTCGAGTCGTTTCAACATCAAAGCTTCCCCTATCCATTCATCCAATTCTAAAGTTTCTTCAAATTCGTCGTTCTCATATCGAAGCAGAAATTCTTGAGTGGATAACTGATATTTTTCTTCAAATTCTAAGAGTCTTTTTTTGGTTTTAGCAATTCCTGATTTCAGGGATTTTACCCGGTCAGATATCATATTTTCAATGGTGTTTTTTAATGATTCTGGGTGCTGGCATTTAATTTTAAGTTCTGACATATTTATTATCTCCTTTAAAAAAGGCTCGCTTTTGTAAATTCTTCCCATATATGGAAAGGGTTTAACACTGAAGTTTTTTCTTTATTATCCTCTTAAATGGGGAATTTAACTTCTGACTTCTAATCGTTGTGCTTTACCTGCAGCGATATTAGCTTGTAGTTGCAATTCATTTTCTTTGAGTTGGAGAGCGCGTTCCTCTCGTTGTGCTTCACCTTCGGCGATATTAGCTTCTAATTGTAACCCTTCCTCTTGGATAGCAAGAGTACGTTCTTCTCGTTGTACCTGACCTCCCGCAATGTAAGCTTGTAACTTCTGTTGTTCTACTTGCAGCTTTTCTAACCGTGCCTCCCTCTCTTCTCGTCGCTTGAGATATTCAGATTGTGCTTTTATCCATTGTGCTTCTTCCTTAGTTTGCTGCACAATAGCACTCGAATTAGACGATTGCTTTTTTTTCGTTTCGCTCAATTGCTTGGCCTTTGCCTCTGTAAAGCCTTTAGCCAACCCATTCAAAGCACCTCTGGCAGCTTCGTAAACAAACTTACTACCAGCAGCAAATATTTGTACAGGCATAGAATTTAACCTCCTTGTCAAAGTAGCAGTATTTCTAAAATACTCAGGACTTAAGCAAAGACACTTATAGCATTAACCCTTAAAGGTTTATCTATTTGGCGTTAGTGGTGAGCATATTGCCAACCCTAAATTAAACTACTAGCGTGTCTAGACTAAAATTGTGGGTTAGAAGCGAGCAACCTAGAAGACCTCTCCCCCAACCCCTCTCCTGCAAGGAGAGGGGAGCAAGATATTCTCCCCCTTCCCTTGCAGGGAAGGGGGTTAGGGGGTTAGATTTTTTACACCAAACTACGCACTAAAATATTTCGCCACAGGATGATAAGTAACGATCGCCGTGGTAGACTGTTCTGGATAAAGTTGCTCACTCTCATCCATATACATATTAATTCTGTCTACTTGCAACAAGTCTAACTGTTTGAACTGGTCTTGCATATTCGGACAAGCGGGATAACCGAAACTATAACGTGACCCTTGATAACGCTGTTTCAGAAGATCCTTAATATTATCTGCATCCTCTGCAGCGAAACCTAACTCCCGACGAATACGAGTGTGTACCCATTCTGCCATTGCTTCAGCAGTTTGTACTGCCATACCGTGGAAATACAAATAATCTGTATATTCATTCTCAGCAAACAATTTCTGAGCAAACTCAGTCGCTATTTCTCCTACTGTTACAGCGTGCATCGGGAACACATCAATAATTCCCGAATCCTTGGGAGCAAAGAAGTCTGCAATACACAACCGTCGTCCAGACTTTTGCCGTGGAAATTCAAAACTGTTGACAACTGTTGTTGCTTTACCAGTCTTATTCATTTCGTCGGAGTCGTAAATGAAAAGTGTATTTCCTTCTGATTGACAAGGGAAATAACCATAAATTGCTTGGGGATGCAGTAAATTTTCTGCAATTACCCTTGACTTCCAATTTTCCAGAATCGGATAAACTTTCTCTGCTAAAAAGGCATCATACTCTTCCCGTGGTTGTCCTTTAGGTTTGCGGAATTGCCATTGCCCTGCCATCAACGCTTGCAAATCTAAATACCAGAATAATTCCTCGAATGGCATATCTTCTGGTTGTAATAACTTGGTTCCCCAGAATGGAGGAGTCGGGCGAGGGATATCTACTGCTACATCATCGGAACGCCGAGTATCTATCACAACTGGTTCAGCAGGTTTAGTTTCCTCTTTTTCTTCAGACTTATCTTCGGTAGGAGCTTTACCATTACCATTACCATTACCGTTACCGTTTTCTTCAGCAAACTCACCCAAGAAACCTTGAAGGTCATCCCACTGATTTTCTGATTTTGCTGGCATCAACTTATCCATGAAATTCAAGTCAGAAAAAGCATCTTTACCATAAACAACTTGCCCTTTGTAAGTATTTTGGCAATCTCCATGGACGAATTTCGGAGTTAGAGCGGCACCACCTAAAATCACGGGAACTGTAATACCTTCTGCGTTAAATGTTTCCAAGTTATCTTTCATAAATGCGGTTGACTTCACCAATAAACCACTCATGGCGATACAGTCAGCATTATGTTCGCGGTAGGCAGCAATAATATTATCGACTGGTTGTTTAATTCCTAAGTTAACTACCCGATAACCGTTGTTGGAAAGAATGATATCCACGAGATTTTTACCAATATCGTGAACGTCTCCTTTCACAGTTGCAATAACGAAAACTCCCTTAGAATTATCCTCACCAGCCTCATCTGCTTCCATGAAAGGTTGTAGATAAGCAACTGCTGCTTTCATAGTTTGAGCAGACTGCAATACAAATGGTAATTGCATTTGCCCGGAACCGAATAATTCTCCCACTACTTTCATGCCATCTAATAAATAGACGTTGATAATATCTAACGG
The DNA here is from genome assembly GCF_050015995.1 of Dapis brunnea BLCC-M229. Taxonomy (NCBI): domain Bacteria; kingdom Bacillati; phylum Cyanobacteriota; class Cyanophyceae; order Oscillatoriales; family Microcoleaceae; genus Dapis; species Dapis brunnea. The sequence continues at coordinate 13,369 of NZ_JBNHEP010000149.1, forward strand.
CGGATATGCTTCTAGAGCTTTTGCCAAAGCATCCTCTAAACCGATACGTTCCCCATCAATAATATGTTGTTTTAAACGTTCTTCAATTGGTAAATTTTGTGTAGCAGAACGGTCTTTTTTAGTGGTTTTACCCTGGAACATTGTCGTTAACTCAGCCAGAGGATCGTAAGTACAAATATCCCCATCAAATTCCCGTTGGTCATATATTAGTTTCCGACAAACTTCTTGCTGTTCTGGTTCAATTTTTGACATGGGTAAAATCTTACTAGCACTAACAATAGATCCATCCAAACCTACTGCCATTGCTTCATGCAAAAATACCGAGTTCAACACTTGTCTTGCTGCGGGATTTAAACCAAACGAAATATTAGAAACCCCAAGCATTATATGACATTCTGGCAACTCTTCCCGAATCCTTTTAATAGATTCAATTGTGGCTTTTCCATTTTCCCTATCCTCTTCAATCCCTGTAGAAACTGGCAAAGCTAAAGTATCAAAGAACAATTCACGGGCAGGAATCCCATATTCTACTGCTGCATCATAAGCTCGTTTTGCTATTTCAAATTTCTTATCCGCCGTCCGCGCCATTCCATCTTCATCAATGGTTCCAATTACCACACCAGCACCATATTTTTTCGCCAATTCTAATACTTTTAAAAAACGAGGTTCTCCATCTTCATAGTTAGTAGAATTGAGCAAACATTTACCGCCAGCAACTTTTAAACCAGCCTCCATTTTTTCCCATTCAGTCGAGTCTAACATCAGAGGCAAATTAACATTTGTGACTAAACGAGATGCTAATTCGTGCATATCTTTAACCCCATCGCGCCCCACATAATCAACGTTAACATCGAGAATATGTGCCCCTTCTTTTACCTGAGATTTTGCCAGAGCAACTAAACCATCCCAATCTTCATTATTGAGTAAAGTTCGGCATTTTTTAGAACCACTAGCATTCAGTCTTTCACCAACAATTAAAAATGAATTATCTTGTTCATAAGTTTCGGAAGAATAGATAGAAGCTGCTGATGGAACATACTTATATTCTCGTTCTTTTGGTGTGAGAGTTTCAGTAATTTCAGCTAATGCTTGAATATGGTCTGGACGAGTACCACAACAACCGCCGATCACTTGCACTCCTAGGTCTTCAACGAAGTGCATTAATGCCATTTTCAACTCTATTGGAGTTAATCTGTAGTGAGCTTGTCCGCCGATATTTTCTGGCAAACCAGCATTGGGAATACAAGAAATAACAAAAGGAGAATTTTCTGACAAATAACGAATATGTTCCTTCATTAAATCAGGACCAGTCGCACAATTTAATCCTAAAATATCAATAGAATAAGGTTCTAAAATTGTCACAGCAGCATTAATCTCTGAACCTACTAACATAGTGCCAAAAGCTTCCATAGTTATTGACACCATAATAGGGCGACGTTCCCCTTTTTTAGCAAAAGTTTCTTCTATACCATTTAAAGCAGCTTTTATTTGTAAAACATCCTGACAAGTTTCCACAAGAAATAAATCTACTCCCCCATCCCAAAGACCTTCTGCTTGTTCGGCAAAACCATCTTTTAAGGTGTCAAAATCAATATGTCCGAGGGTAGGTAATTTTGTTCCTGGTCCCATTGATCCAGCAACAAATCGAGGCTTTTCGGGGGTAGAAAATTCCGCAGTTGCAGACTTTGCTAATTCGGCTGCTGTTTTATTAAGATAGTAAGCTTTGTCTGATAAATCATATTCTGCCAAGACAATTTTTGTCCCACCAAAGGTGTCAGTTTCTATCACATCAGCACCTGCTGCAAGGAAATCTCGGTGGACCTTAGCTACGGCTTCTGGCTTACTATGGACAAGATATTCGTTACAACCTTCATACTCTGCACCGCCGAAATCTTCAGCGGTTAGTTCTTGGACTTGTAGGTTAGTACCCATTGCCCCATCAAAGACGATAACTGGGCGTTCTGGACTATGTAGACGATTTAAAAATGGGCTGTTCATCATTGAGTATTTAATATTTAGGTGTTAATATTTATACTACTCTTTTCAGAGTTTGAAAGCAATTTATTTTCTCTATGATAATATGGATTTTGGGGTGTTAAGTAAGTAAGCATAAATAAATATAAAACTAAGAAACAGGTGTCGGAGGAAAGAAATTATCTATTCCCTATTGCTAAATTAGCTGTTTCTTCTCTTATATTTTTTGTGTTTTATTGTAAGCATTCAGGTAGCTCCCCTTTAGCTTTTCCTGCAGAATGCTAGTTCAACAATTAATAATTAATAATTAATTATTACCTCTCCTTGAAAAGGGATAGGATTGACTAAAAGGAAAATTTTTTCAAGTTTCTCCTTGCTCATGAGAGGCTTTAAACCTTAATTATTCGGTAAACAATTTTTCCTTAGTAATAATCCTGCACTAAGTAATTAATGAAAAAGATTAGCAAAGAATGATTTGAGAGTAACTTTTAATTGTTCCTCAATCTTTCAACTCTAATTCTTCCTTCAAAAACAATAAGTTAATAGCTGATAGCTGTTAGCGCAGCTACGACCCAGGAGGCAAGAGGCTAGCTGACCGCTGAATGCTTACGTTTTATTTTATCTATATACTTATAGCAATTATCAATATATTGTACAGAGTTAAATAATAACTAAAATCTACTGAAAATTATTTAAATGATGGCTTAGTAGCTGATGATTCATAACTTCCAACCTCAAAAATTATTGATTAGTCAAAATACTATCTTATTCAGCAAATACGATGAATTTTTTATCTATAGGACTTACCCAAAGAAACCCGGTTGCTAGGAAAAATCCTTGGTTTTAACAGCACAATAGACATATAAGAAAAAACCGAATTTCTGGGTGCGGGTGCCTAAGTTATGGGCGTTGCATAGTTGTGGGATGATAATTAAATTTGCACGCATCTGAAACTTTTGATTGATCGGGCTAAATTTTTGGATACATATCAAAATCATCCCTTGATAATGCAACGCCAAGTTATGATGTATTTTTGATCGTCGCGATGCTCTGATTTTTCTGGAACCTAGGTCTTATACCATTCTTGAAAACAAAATGTTATGAATAATAAAGAATAATTAAAATACTTTACATGAGATGTTCCTTTGACTAAAAAGAGAAACTCCGCTTGAATAAATAGTATTTAAGCTATTTATTCTGATATATAATCAGGTTATATAATATATAGCAATCCTATTTTATTCGTGTCAAAAATCTTACTGCTTTTTAGGGAACAGGGAACACTTAACTCTTAACAGGTAAGAGTTTCAGTTTTTTTATTTACTTTTTGATTACCCGCAACCTATGCGCGGATTGCTATATGTTGATAATTCTATAATTACTTCAAGCCTTCAATCTCCCCTACTCCCCTACTCCCTACCCCCAACTATATAATAAGTATTCAACCGGATTTGATATGACTCCTGACTCGGAGACTCCTAGAAAAAGTCTAACTATTTGTAGCAAAAATTTATCACGCTTACTGTGAGATAGTAGATTTTTCCAGAGCATTATTCAGAAAATTTGGAAAATTGAGTATAAGACCCCACGGTCTTCAAAGTGTCCACAATTAATTGGAGTGAATCTCCATACTCTTAAAGCTAAAACATGACCTACAACCTACAACCTTATTCAATGGGAATGAGTACCAGATATCATATCAAATTCGGTAGTATTCGTTATTATCAAATGGTACAAAAAGGGTTTGTGGGGCGGATGTCGGTATTTTGGGTATCTCATACAAACCCGATTTATCAACGAGTCTCTCGTCGAAATTATATCACTCCTAAGCTAGAGAATTTAATATCATTAATAATCATCCTGATGGATTTTCCTTAACAATAAATACTCTAAAAAAAACTGATTATTTTCTTGAATAAAAAAGAATGAAACAGCTATGACTATAATTAAGCAACTACCACAAATTAAAATTTGGCAAAGGTTACAAAATTGGTGGCAAAATAACCGAAAAGATGAGAACTCAAGTCACAACTTTATGTTGCGTTTATTCGTCGGTAGTACGACTGTAATAGTTAGTATTTCTGCTTTTTATAGCTATAAAGTTGTTCGGGATTTAATTCTAGATAATTTGAAAGAAAATGCTTTGTTGGAAGTAAAGCTAGGAGCTGATAATATCGATCGATGGTTGGCTAGTAGAAAAGTTGAAACACGCACTACGGGCAATACTCCTAGCTTCCAAACTATGAACTGGTCAATAGTTGAACCTTTCTTAAAATCTAAACAATTGAAATCCCAAGATTTTTTCTTTTTTGCGATGATTAATCCTGACGGTTCTTACTATACTAGCAAAGTCAGCCAAGCTAAAGCTAATCTCAAAGACCGCAAGCATATTAAACGAGCAATGGCTGGCAAAGTAAATGTTTCCGATCCAGTCAATTCTCGTACCCTAAATACCCTTATGGTTTTTATTGCTGCTCCTGTTTGGTCAGACTCTGATAATACCAAACAACCAATTGGAATTATCGCAGGTGCTATCCCAGTAGACCGGATGAGGGAAGTAGTGAATGGTTTGAAATATGGCCCTAATAGTTATGCCTTTGCTCTTAATTCTCAAGGAAAGACAATATTTACCCCTCAGCAAGATATAAACACCAATACTAAAAAACTAATTCCCAATTTTTTGTCATCGGAAAACCTTTACCAGCAGAATATTCCCAGAAAAATGGTTGCTAAGGAAAAAGGAATAGAATTAGTAGAAATAGATCGGCAAAAAGTTTATATTGCCTATGTTCCCATCAAAGAAGCAGACTGGTCTGTTGGGTTAATCATTCCTAGAGCAAATATTGAATCCCAACTAAGAGCATTAAATCTGATGGCAGTGGTAGTGATCGGTTTAGCTGTGACAATGATTATAGTCTTGCTAAAGGTACAGTCATTTGAGCAACAGCAACTCAAAAAGACAAAAGAAGCTGCTGAGATTGCTAACCAAGCAAAAAGTGAGTTCCTTGCTAATATGAGTCATGAGTTACGCACCCCTCTCAATGGTATTCTCGGTTATACTCAAATTCTTAATCGTTCCCATTCTTGGGGGAAAAAAGAACGTAAAGGTATTGAAATTATTCATCAATGTGGTAACCACTTGTTGACTCTGATCAATGATGTTCTGGATATTTCCAAAATAGAAGCTCGGAAACTTGATTTGCAATCCTACGATTTCCATTTGCCTTCTTTTTTGCAAGGAATTGCAGAAATTATTCGCATCAAAGCAGATCAAAAAAGAATTCAGTTAATTTATCAATCAGACCCCAACCTACCCCAAGGTATAATTGCAGACGAAAAACGCTTGCGCCAAGTTTTAATTAATTTATTAGGTAATGCAGTCAAATTTACTGATACGGGTAAGGTGGTTTTTCAAGTACATATCGATGATTCGAGTCATAATACAGAATTATCTGATAGTCACCAGGAGACAATATCTACTCCTAACTCATATCCATCTACAACAATCGAATTTAAAATTCAAGATACCGGAGTTGGTATTCCAGAAAATAAGATTGATACTATTTTCAACCCCTTTGAACAACTAGGAGAGCAAGTTAAGCGGTCTCAAGGAACAGGATTAGGGTTAGCTATTAGTAGTCAAATAGTCAAACTCATGGGTTCACAGATTAAAGTAGAAAGTCAGTTGGATGTTGGCAGTATATTTTCCTTTACCGTTAAATTTCCACTGAGTAGTGATTGGGTGCAATCAGTTTCTCATCTAGAGGGACAACAAATTATTGGTTACACAGGAAACCCAAAAACTATTCTGGTTATTGACGATCGCTGGGAAAATCGCTCCGTATTGATTAATTTGCTTCAACCTATTGGTTTTATTACTGTGGAGGCAGAAAATGGTGCTGAGGGATTAGCTAAAGTAGCGCAACTTCATCCAGATTTAACCATTACAGATTTATATATGCCAGTAATGGATGGTTTTAAGATGGTCAGACAATTGCGCGGATCTGATGAACTAAAGCATTTAAAGGTGATTATCTCTTCAGCTTCTGTATCGAATATAGATCGCCAATACAGTCTTGATGCTGGGGGGGATGATTTTCTTCCTAAACCTGTAAATGCAGAGGAATTGTTTAAGATGATAGAAGCACATTTAGAAATTAAATGGAAATATGCTCAAACAGAAAATATTGAAAATATGGAAATAATTCCCCAATCATCAGTTTCAGATGTGGCTACTGATAATTCTAGAATTGTATCTCCACCACCGGAAGAGTTAGAAATTTTGCTTGACTTAGCAAGAAGGGGGAGCCTGAAAAAGTTGACTAAAAAAGCCGAAAAAATTCAGCAACTAGAGCCAAAATATACTCCTTTTACTGTACCAATTTTACAGTGGGCAGATGATTTTCAAGCTGATAAAATTGAAGATTTTATAATTAATTTTTTAGAGAAAAAGGAGTAAATTAATGTCAATCTCACCCAATTCAGAATATATTTTAGTTGTAGATGATGTTCCAGCTAATCTGAAAGTAATAGTTCAAACTTTAGGTGATGAAGGGTATGAAGTTAGCACAGCAATTAGTGGCGAACGAGCACTAAAGCAAATTTCTTATGACTTGCCAGATTTGATATTACTAGATATACAAATGCCTGGTATTGATGGGTTTGAAACTTGTAAAAGGTTGAAGGAAAATCCTCAAACTAAAGATATTCCCATAATTTTTATGACTGCTCTTTCAGACAGCGAAAGTATAGTTAAAGGTTTTACTTTGGGAGCGGTAGATTATATTACTAAACCATTTCAAGTAGTTGAAGTTCTTGCTAGAGTAAAAACTCACATACATTTACAACAGTTAAGAAATAATTTAGAAAAAGAAGTAGCTAAGAAAACTAATCAACTTACTCAAGCTTTAGAGGAGTTACAAACATCTCAAACACAACTGATTGAAAAGGAAAAAATGTCGGCACTGGGAGAATTAATGGCTGGAATAGCCCATGAATTAAATAATCCTATTGGTGCAATTTCTAATAATTCTCAGCATCTGGAAAACTATATTAAAGATATTCTCCATTTCCTATTTCTTTATCAAAAGTATTATCCTAATCCTGCTGAAGAAATCATTGAAAATGCTGAACATATTGATTTAGATTTTTTGATTGAAGATTTGCCTAATCTTATTACTTCAATGAAGGCAGGTTCCGAAAGGATTAAATTTCTAAGTACATCTTTACGCACATTTTCTCGAAATGAATTAAATAACGATCAAAAAGTTAGTTGTGTTGTCCATAACCATATTGATAGCACTCTATTAATTCTGAATCATCGTCTGAAAGCAAACAAGTATCGTTCAGCCATTGAAGTAGTAAAAAAATATGGGGATATGCCTGAAATTAAATGTTTTCCCGGACAATTAGCTCAGGTATTTATGAATCTAATTTCTAATGCTATTGATGCTATAGATGAGTTTGTTAAAAAAACAGAATTTTATAAGTTTAAATTCCAGCCTCAGATTACAATTTATAGTAGAATAAATCAGGATAAAACAGGAGTAATCATTAGAATTAAAGACAACGGTGTGGGAATGTCAGAAGAAGTTAAGGCAAAAATTTTTGATAAGCTTTTCACAACTAAGGCTGTCGAGAAAGGTACAGGTTTAGGCTTGTCTATTGCTTATAAAATTATGGTAAAAAATCATGGTGGTAAGCTTTGGTGTGAGTCAACTTTAGGCCATGGTTCAGAGTTTATTTTGGAATTACCAATAGGATGATGGGGTGATGGGGGATTGAATATTGAAGTAATTATGGATTTATAAACATATATTGTATAATAGGGTTTGATCTCATATCAAGTTTCATTAATTAGCCATAAGAAAAATTGGTAGTCCTGTAAATGTAGTGATTTAGGCTGGAGGAAGCGAATAGAAAACACTTAACTGGGAATAGAAAAGCCCCTAAATTCTTGATTTCATGCATAATAATCTAATATCCCTAGTTGACCTTTTATCGGAGTATCACTACTTGTACACCACAACCGAAAAATTTTGTTCTGTTTAACCGAAAATATTTTTCAAGTTTCTCCTTGTTCCCTACTTCCTATTCCCTATTCCCTATTCCCTAAACAAAATATTATGGATTTTTACATTGTAGACGTATTTGCTGAAACTAAATATGCTGGCAATCAGTTAGCTGTATTTACTGGTGCTGAAGTAGCCAATCTTTCAGATGAGGAAATGTTACAAATTGCTAGAGAGATGAATTATTCAGAAACTACTTTTATTCTCTCTCTTGAAGAACGAAATGGTGGTTATGATGTGCGAATATTTACTCCTGCTCAAGAATTGCCTTTTGCAGGTCACCCAACTTTAGGAACTGCCTACATTATTCAGCGAGAAATTATTAAAAGTCTGGTGGAACAAGTAGTTTTAAATCTGGCAGTAGGACAAATTCCTGTGAGTTGGAAAGGTGAAGTTTTATGGATGCGTCAAAATGTACCGACTTTTGCTCAAAAACATCAAGTAGAAACTTTGGCAGAAGTATTAAATCTAGAGGTAGCTGATATAGATATGAGATTTCCTATTCAGGAAGTTTCAACAGGGATACCTTTTATCATTGTGCCTTTAAAAACTTTGGCAGCTTTGAAAAAAGCTAAGGTGAATTTGGATAAATATTATCAATTTATTCAAACAGCTAAGGCGACAGAAATTTTGATATTTTGCCCAGAGACATACAAAGATATTGATGATTTAAGTGTGAGAATGTTTGCGCCCTATTTAGGAATTACTGAAGACCCGGCAACGGGCAGCGCTAATGGTTGTTTAGCGGGATATTTGGTTGAATATAATTATTTTAATCGGAGCAAAATTGATATTAGGGTGGAACAAGGATATGAAATTAATCGACCATCTTTATTATTGTTACAAGCTGAGAAAAAAGCAGAGGAAATAGAAGTATTTGTAGGTGGAAATGTTTTGATGGTTGCTCAAGGAAAATTTGTTGCTTGAAACAGGAGTCAGGAGGGAAGAGATTTTAGAGGACTCACGAGTTAGGAGTTAAGAGTCAGGAGGGAAGAGATTTTAGGGGATTCAGAAGTCAGTCCTCAGAAGTCAGGAGGGAAGAGATTTTAGAAAGGTATTGAAATATTTTCTAAATCATCTCTCTTTGACTAATATCAAGTCTCATTAATTAGCCGTAATAAAAACGTTCTTTTCTCTCGCGCGAGAATATTTTTGAAATTTTCCCCTACTCCCTACTCCCTACTCCCTAATCCCTAAATTTTTATTGTGGTTATTCAAAGAGACATGATATAAAAGACTGTTTGTAAAATAAGTATTAACAGAGCATTGAGTGACTAAAATCTCAAAGTGGTAATACTTCAAAGGATTGAAATCTCCTAGATACAGAGGTGTTCGGTAGATATATTCCTAGATTTATAAGTGACAAATAGTTGTCTTGATTTCTTCCAGCTTGTTCCCTATTCCCTGTTCCCTGCTCCCTGTTCCCTATCTCCTTTTATCTTTCCTGATACATTCAATCTCTAAAAAGAGAGATTTACCCAAATTTTCCTTGTTCCAGACTTCAGCCAAAAATCTATAGTAAAAAAACAGTATTAATTATGAGTCAATGTCTGAATCCTGACTGTCTAAATCAAAATCCACAAAACACAAATTTTTGCCAAAAATGCGGGTCAAAATTGCTTTTGGCCGAACGTTATCGGGCTGTAAAAATTATCGGTCAAGGTGGTTTTGGTCGAACTTTTAAAGCAGTGGATGAATTTAAACCATCTCAACCATTTTGTGTAATTAAACAGTTTTTCCCGGAAGCTCAAGGAACAGAAAATCTGGAAAAGGCAGCAGAATTATTTGCTCAAGAAGCAGTTAGATTAGAAAGTTTAGGAAAACATCCCCAAATTCCCGAATTATTGGCATTTTTTACTCAGGATAATCATCAATATTTAATTCAAGAATTGATTGAAGGGAAAAATTTACAGCAGGAATTAGAAACAACAGGTCAGTTTAATGAAACTCAAATTTGGGAATTATTAAATGATTTATTGCCAGTCTTAGAATTTATTCATTCTCAACAGGTAATTCATCGGGATATTAAACCGGAAAATATTATTAGACGACCTGACTATTCCCAGAAAAAAGGAGAATTAGTATTAGTAGATTTTGGGGCAGCTAAATATGCAATTCCTAATAGTTTGGCAGTGACAGGAACGGTTATTGGTTCTGCTGGATATGCTGCGCCGGAACAAGCTGTGGGAAAGGCAATGTTTGCTAGTGATATTTATAGTTTGGGGGTAACTTGTATCCATTTGTTGACTCAAGTTGAACCCTTTGAGTTGTTTGATGTGAGTGAAAATGATTGGGTTTGGCGAGATTTTTTAGGCTCTTCTATAAGTGATGATTTGGGTAATATTTTAGATAGGATGATTGTCGGAGCAACTAAGAAAAGGTTTCAGTCAGCAGCGGAAATTTTGCCATTGATTAAACCGAATGTTTTTGATTCTTCACGGTCCGAAAAACAGGTCAGTAATTTTTCTCCATCTGCGTCTATTCCAGAAGTAGAATTAAGTTCAGAAAGGGGAGTAGATTATAATGATTTGCGTAATTTTTTGGCTGCTAAAAAATGGCGGGAAGCAGATATAGAAACTGCAAGGTTAATGTTAGAAATAACTCGCCAAGAAAGTCGGGGTAGATTAAGTATTCGTTCAATTGATAATTTTCCCTGCACTGATTTACAGACTATTAATCAACTGTGGATAAAATATTCAAATGGTAAGTTTGGCTTTTCTGTGCAAAAAGAGATTTGGGAAAGTTTTGGTACTCAAACCTTTTATCTAACTTATGAGAAATTAGGCGATCGCTTGGGTTGGCATTCAATTTTCGGTTGGACTAACTACGATAATTTAATATTTGATTTGGAGAAAGCGCCGGACGGTCATTTACCTGCTATGTTTGCCATGAGTGGGAATTGGGTATGGTTTATGGAGTTAGGAAAGTTATTTTCTGCTCTGAGAAAAAGACTCAAAATTTGTCAAATATAGGTAGTCCTGTATATATATAGCAATCCTATTTTATTCGTGGCAAAAATCTTACTGCTTTTTAGGCAACAGGCAACAGGCAACAGGCAACAGGCAACAGGCAACAGGCAACAGGTAAGAGTTTCACTTTTTTATTTACTTTTTAGTCTGTCACAACCTATTTAGGATTGCTATAGTGATTTATTGTCGAGAAAGGGAACAGGGAAAAGGGAATAGAAAATATCCCTAATTTACCAAAAAATAAGGTCTAAAGCCTCCCCTTTTAAGGGGATGAAAAAAATAATTGGTTCATTATTTCAATCCTGATGGTTCAGCCAGAGGTACTGATGACTGATAACTGATAACTGATAACTGATAACTGAAATGACAGGTTTTCAAGGAATAGTATTTGTAGACTACTTGAATTTTTATAGGGAAAATTACTACTTGTACACTACTACCCTCAATTTTATATTATTTGCCTCCCTTTTTTTTCTTCTTTCTTTATCCCTTCTTCCGAACTTATACTATTTGTAAAAAATATCGCTCGGGGTTGGTATTACCATTTTCATTTTTTATTATTCAAGCAAGAAGAGATTAACAATGGCACAGATAATTCAAGCTCAAAATATAGACTTACGCTACTTAGTCGATAACTTTAATATTCAGTTAGTTGAAGATGATAATTTTTTCTCTGAGTCGCGAGAAAATTTGCCAGAAATAACAGAGATGGAAAAAAAACTTTTAGATAAGGTTAGAAGAGGGTTTATTAATTTACTTAATTATCCACCACTTTTAGAAGATGTAGTCAAAATGTCAGTTCTAGACCCGATTTTATTTATTGGTGATTTTTATCTTACACCTTTCTATGTTAAATCAGAACAGCCAATAGAAATAGAGAGTGAAAATGATGGAGTAATTATCAAGGGTAGAATTGATACTTTAGTATTAAAAGACCAACTTTGGGTGATGGTAATTGAATCAAAAAAAGCTGCATATTCTGTGGAGGTAGGATTAGCTCAAATATTAGTATATATGTTGGGAAATACTCACCAAAATAAACCTAGTTATGGTCTGATTACCAGTGGTGGAGAGTTGACTTTTATCAAATTAGTTAAGGAAGAAAACCCTATGTATGGAATTTCAAATTTATTTGCAACTAGAAATCCTGGAGATTTGTATCGGGTTCTGCAAATTTTGAAGCATTTAAGTCAGATTGTTGTGAATAGCTAAATGTTCAGCAATTAACAATGAACAATTAATAATTAATAATTACCCCTTCTTGAAACGGATAGGATTGGCGCTCAAGGAAATTTTTTGATTTATCCCCTTGAAAGGGGAGGCTTTAAACCTTAATTGTTGAATGAATAATTAATTATTGACTACCAACTCTTAATTATTAATTATTAACTATTAATTATTAATTATTCGGTAAGTATTAAGCCGTCAGGTATTGGGATTTACACAACTTCTATAGACAAAGTGATTATGCTGTGCTATAGTCCAAAGGTAGCTAATATTAAGGTATTACTGAGGGGAAAAAATATTTTATTTCATATCAAATGCCATAACTTAAATTTTTTGAGTTATTGTCTTAGTATCGAGACTTTAATCTTTATAATAATTGGCTAAATTAACTACAAGTAAATCTATTAATTTAGAGGTTGACAAACTGTAAGCTTTATAACTAATAATGAAGGCAGTAAAACTATGATTGAAAACAACAATTCAGTTGGCGAGATACTTTCTCAAGACGACACTTTTGGTAACAATGTTGCTCAAACATTTGATGCTGCTCGCCGTGGCGATAAAGAAACAATACAAATCTTACTTCTGCAAGATATTAGTTTAGTCAATGTTAAAGATGAAGGCATTCAAACTACCCTTTTGCATTTGGCTGCTCATCGGGGTTACTTAGATATTGTCAGGTTACTATTAGATGCTGGTGCTGATGTTAATGCTGTAGAAGGTAACTTTAGTAATAGTACCCCATTACATTGGGCAGCTACAGGAGGTCATTTAGAAGTAACAAAACTTTTGGTCGAAAGGGGTGGGAATATTAATGTAAAAGATAACTGGTATAACCTAACTCCTGTAGGGTGGGCAACTATTATTAAGCTATTTCCCCCGGAGGGTTATCTTAGCACTCGTCACCAAGAAGTTAGGGAATATTTACTTAGTAGAGGAGCGCAGTTAGATATTTTTTCAGCGATCGCTCTTAACCAAATCGATTTTGTTTGCTCTTTAATTGAGGCAAATCCAGAAATACTAACTCATAGATTGGGTTTTTTTGCTAAAAATGAATCGCAGCCTCTCCATTTCGCAGTAGAAGAAAATCTGACTCAAATGGTGGAACTTCTTTTAGAAAAAGGTGCCGATCTTAATGCTCAAAACGGTTGGGGTATAACGCCTTTATGTTTGGCTACTGTAGCTGACAACCAAACAATAATTAAATTATTAATGGCAAAAAATGCTCAAGTCGATTTAGCTACAGCAATTGTTGCGGGACAATGGGAACAGGCTCAAGCTTTACTGGATGCACAGCCAACTCTTATTTCTGAAAAACCATTATTAATCCACTACACTATCGAACAAGGTTTAGTATCAGCAACGTCTTGGCTTTTGGAAAGGGGAGTAGATATTAACATTAGAGCTAGATACCAATTAGGCGATCATGTTGTTAGTTTGACTCCTTTGCACGCTGCAATTAAAGCCGAGGGAATTGAAATCGCTCGCATTCTTTTAGAATCTGGAGCAGATGTTAACGCCAAGACTACAGGAGAACTAGAAATAACTTCTCTACGCGCTACAGCATTCACAGGAAATTTAGATTTAATTAGACTGTTGGTAAAGCACGGTGCTTAATAAATGTTTGCTACAAATGAATAGGCTATTTATTAGGAGTCAGGTGTCAGGTGTCAGGTGTCAGAATGAATGGCTTGAATACCATTTTTTAGTTCGTAAATTATCTTTTTTTGTCAAAGGGGCATCTCCTGTAATACCATTTCTCAAAAACTTTTCTATATTTGATTTAAGTAGAGGAGTGGGGGAGTAGGGGAGTGGGGGAGAAGTAAAAACAAGAATAATTAACGCTAAATTTATTCAAACTAACAAAAAAGTAATTACCTTAGTTTAATTACTTAATAACTGAAGTTTTATCCAAGTATACCATTACTTTTGGTAATTGGTATAAAATATTTTTATCGTCCTTACTATTCGTAACATTCTTTTTTCAAAATAGAACAATAGTTAATTTATTTCCTGAAGCATCCTGCCTGAGGTGATGGATGGGATATTTTTCTTCTATTGCGGATAGAGCAATAGTAAATTCATTTACTGAAGCACCCAGGCGGAGGTGATGGATGGTGAGATTTTTCTTCTGTTGCAGATAGAGCAATAATAAATTCATTTACTGAAGCACCCCGCTGGAGGTGATGGATGGGATATTTTTCTTCTGTTGCGGATAGAGCAATAGTCAATTCATTTTATGAAGCACCCAGGCGGAGGTGATGGATGGTTAGATTTTTCTTCTGTTGCGGATAGAGCAATAGTCAATTCATTTGCTGAAGC
>NZ_JBNHEP010000149.1:28031-43955 GCF_050015995.1 Dapis brunnea BLCC-M229
ACCCAGGCGAGGTGATGGATGGTGAGATTTTTCTTCTATTGCGGATAGAGCAATAATAAATTCATTTTATGAAGCACCCAGGCGGAGGTGATGGGTGGGAGATTTTTCTTCTGTTGCGGATAGAGCAATAGTCAATTCATTTGCTGAAGCACCCAGGCGAGGTGATGGATGGTGAGATTTTTCTTCTATTGCGGATAGAGCAATAGTCAATTCATTTGCTGAAACCCAGGCGAGGTAATGGGTGGTGAGATTTTTCTTCCATTGCGTCAAGCTCAAAGTAGTGGAATAGATTTTTGATGTCAAGCTTTGAAAAATCAGCATCTTACCATTTTCCTACAGTAACATTTAAGGCTTGACGCGCCACTACTGGATCTATCTCAAAGACTTCCCACCCTCCCCACACTTCCCACCCTTCGTACTCCCTAATTACATGAACTTACTACCTTTCGGCCAACCATATAACTGTAATCTGTAGAAAAAGTTGGGGAACAAAGCAAACAGATACTTAAAAATCTTAAAGCCTAAAGGCTCATCATAAGTTCCCACCCATTGCTTACTATTCTCAATCCAATTAACTATTGTCTCAGCAACCTTATCTCCAGACGGAGCAGAATTAACTCTATTTGCTCGAATCTTATAAGCCTTATCATTCAAACGATTTACTGGTGCCCAAGCAAATTTACCAGAAATCGCACCAGGGCGATACAACCGCAGGCGAATCATATTTTTACTAGAATGATAAACAATTGGTCCGACACCAGACCAAAAATAATGTAAGGCTATTTTTCCAGAATGATAAACAGGTCCGAAACAGGAAGGACTCCCATCAGCAATTGAACCAATGGCAATTACATCTAAACGTCTAGTCCGAGATAATTTTGCTACTTCAGTAGCAACAACTGCAGGCCAAGAAAAATTAACTCTATTCATGGACTCTACTAACTCAACTACAGGGATGCCACCCTCTCCGACTTCAGTCTCAATTTGACCAGCATTTAAAATTACCACATCTGGGTCATATTCAAATAGTTTTTTGGCATCCTCAATAGTTTCTTGGGGAGAAACACACAATTCATCAAAAAAATCTCCCTCTAAATTAGGTTGACGAGTCACGCCAACAACTCGCCACCCCCTTGACTTATATGCTTTACCCATCGCACTACCTAAAGTGCCAGAAATTCCAGTAATTACAACAGTTTTCATTATTTAGAATTTAGAATTTAGCGCAGCTTAACGCACCGTTTTTTAGGAAAGCTTAACCTACTTCGACAAAAAATGAAATGATTAATTGAGACCTCTCCCCCAACCCCTCCCCTGCAAGGGGAGGGGGGCAAGAAAGGGCGGGGCAAGAAAGGGGAGGAGTGCAAGAAAAAGATAAAATATTTATTTCTCTGTAGCAGTAGATAAGTACCTGAAAAAAAATATTTACATACTGGGTTATTGCGAAACAAAGGTGTTAGGTTAAATTTTAAATTTTGTGTAATTAATTTTGTCTATATACTTTATGACTATTTCTTTCCCCCCCTTCCCTTGCAGGGAAGGGGGTTGGGGGGTTAGGTCTCTTCACTACACACTCTAGCAATACTTATCAAAACCCTCTCAAGTTGTTGTCTAACTTCCTCATTTTTAAATCGTAACAATCGAATTCCTCGCAAATTGAGAATGCGATCGCGCTCTACATCATATTCAACTTGTTGCTGATGAATTTCCCCATCAATTTCTACCACAACTCCAGCAGAGTGACAATAAAAGTCTACAATAAACCCATCAATAATTTGTTGGCGACGAAAATGCCAACCATTTAAACGATTAGCACGAAGATGTTGCCACAAGATTTTCTCTGTAGGTGTCATCTGACGCCGAAATTCCTTAGCACGCTCTACTTTACTCGGAGATACTTTTTGCCCGATTATAATATTGTGAGTTTTCTTGAGCGTTTTGTTAGATAGTTCCTGTATTTTTGAAGACTCCATATTAAAGTTTTTTTTGTTTTTTATTTTGATTTGAATTTTTTGAATTGTTTGATTATTTCATTTTACTAAGCTATTTTGTAACTTAATAAAATTCATAGAAGACCTCTCCCCCAACCCCTCTCCTGCAAGGAGAGGGGAGACATCCCCCCTTCCCTTGCAGGGAAGGGGGTTAGGGGGTTAGGTTTTTCCATTTTCAAGCTTTACGCCCTAATAGGCAGGGATAAATACAAACCCGCCCCCTAACTCCTTAATAGGCAAGTGGGCGGGTTTATGTAATTTATAGATAAATATCAATGTCGCCCCTACCACCCCACAGAATAATAGGGAAAACGATTCGCTTTAATAAAGCCCATCGCTGTTTTAGCAATACCTGGAATTTCAATCTTGACAATTTTTTCCACCAAAAAAGGTAAGGGAATTTGACCAGGGGATACCTTAGTTTTAGGAACTTTACTTAATCTTGGAAGGAGTCAGGAGTCAGGAGTCAGGAGTCAGGAGGGAAGAGAATAGAAGTCAAAAGTTAGGAGTCAGGAGGTAAGAGAATGGAAGTCAAAAGTCAGGAGGTTGTCTACGTTGTTCAATTGCAGCAACATGGGAATCTGGTAATTTACTTACTTCTTAGATCGGGTAGTAGAAGTTCTGAAGTATCCCCATATTCAAGGTCATTTGCCAGAATTAGGTAATATCGAGACTCCTCTCAGGAACCTTGTGCAATATTTAAGAATCGGATTTTATCTGCTAAACCCTTTTTCCGAAAGCCTTCTGCTATGTTAGCTGGCACTGATACAGATGCTCGTCTTAACTCAGAGGTTAAGGAGTAGGTTTCTGTTTTAGGAAAATTGCTGAATCGAGCGGTACACCTCTAAAACGAGTTGATGTGCTTTTTGCCAAACAATATAAATCTTGAAAACTTTTAGCAGATTCTCTCCTCATTCTGACTCCTTCTTCTCCCCTCTTCATTCTGACTCCTGACTCCTGTCTCCTGACTCCTTCTTCATGTGGTACGAATAATCTGCTTTGAATTCTCTTTTTGGTCTGCCCATGTCCTTTCAGTTAACAGTTATCAGTTATCAGCTATCAGTCAGTTAGTAACTACACCGAACACTTCTGACTTCTGACTTTCCTGCGGAATGCTGCGCAAACAAACTTCTGACTTCTGTGTATCCTGGTGCCAGGTATCGGTGAAAAAAAGTTTCTCAAGGGAAATGCTACTAAATTTAGCACTTCATGCCTTCTAACTTACTGCTGGTTCCTAGCATAAAACCGCCGAGTGTGATACGACGTTAAACGTTCTCCGGTGCCTGGTGACCACAACGCCACAACCACCGCAACCCCTGACCCTCCCGTACTCACCCTCCCCAAATGAAGGAGGAAGAGTTCCTGAAATCGTCTTCGAAAGAAATGGAAGAGATTAACATACAGGGGGGAACATAAGCCTCGACTGGACCGGAGAACGTACTATTGTAAGATGATATACAACTCATCATGGCGGCCATTTCATTCCCTTTGAAGATTTGGACTGTGTCACGAGCGCCCACAACCTCATCCAATTCCTTTTCCGATAATTCTTCGAATTGTGCTCGTTTGTTTTGTTTTTGGGCTAACTCGGAATCGAACTTCTTGAGTGACTTTTTATACATAGCGTATTTTAATCTTTATGTGAACCGTTTGATCATTACACACATAACACGATATTATATGCCAAAATGGCGGGCATTTTGGGCGCATGTATCAGGCGCGCGCGGGCGCTGTGGCGAGCGAGGGCAAAAGGCAGGCGGTTGGCGTCATCACATATGCTGGTGGGATGACGATGACGTTTGGTGGCGTGGCAGTGCAATGGCATCCTCTCTTCTTCGTCCTGTTTGTTTTTCCGGCGTTGCACCAAACCTTGGGACAGTTTCTTTCACGGACCACACGGACCACACGGACCACACCCCCCACACTAATTCATCCCACTTCCCTAAGCAACGCCGTTTTTCCTTTTCGCACTTTCTCACCTAGCTTCGCATATCTTCCTCCCAACTCTAAGAGCATTCGCAGCAATAGTCAAAGCAGGACTAACACCTAAAGCATTTGGCATAAACCCACCATCTACCACAAAAACATTTTCATGGTCATGTAAACGACAATCTTTATCAAGCACAGATGTATTAGGATCTTTACCAAACCGAGTCGTACCTACCTGGTGGGATGTATGAATATCATCTTTATCGCCCGTTGCTCCAAAAGATAATACTGCTCCTGCTAACCGAAATACCTGTTTTAACTTCTTCTTATAGTACCGAGAACGATAAACATCATAAGGATGAAACTTGTGGAATAGACGAATTTTCCCATCCTTACCTAGTTCTATCCGATTTTCTTCTTGGGGTAAATCTTCCACAATGCCAGTTATTGCCAACATTCGCTTGAGGAGAAATTCGGCAATAGGTTTTGGTATTGGTACAGGGAAATTTTGTTGTAGAGAAAGAAGTCCGGGAATAGGTACTGTTTGAGCTAACCCCAATTTGTGGGGAAATTCCTTAGTTCCCAGATAAAGGTCTGTAAACCCCAACTGTTTAATAAATTTATCCGCTCCTCCCGTCTCCTGTTTAAATAATCCTGCCATTAAAGCACCACAATGATACATATAATTACGCCCCAATTGTCCGCTACGTCCTGTTAAACCAGACTTCATCAAAATAACTGGACTACCCAAAGCTCCCGCAGAAAGAATATAAACTTTAGCTGTTAGTTCCTCAACTTTCCTAGTTTGGCGACAACGCAGACGTATACCCGTAACTTTTTTACTGCTATTAGTAACTAAACGGTCTGCTTCTGTGAAAGTTTGAACTTTAAGGTTATAATTAAGAGTTGCCTTATCAATAGCACGCACAACTGTAGAGGCACGAGCTTCATTAGGACAGTAGAAACCAGGACATTTAGAACAACGTAGACAACTATCGAAGTCTATGCCAAAAGGGAGATGAAATGGCATTAACCCAGCATCTTTTATACCTTTCTCTAATTTTTGATTAATTGGTTCGAGTGGAGGAACTGTCGCTGGATAACCATTGCTTGGTGTTCCTACATTAGGCATTTTATATGGTCTATCCCCAGCAACATGAAACAAAGCTTCTGCTTGGTCGAAGTAGGGAGCCATATCATCGTAAGTAATTGGCCAATCCCACAAGTGATGGGGTAGCCATTCGTCATAAAATTTTCCTGGATGGAAGTCGTAGGGACTTGGGCGCATTAATACCCCTCCATATAAGGATGTGCCACCTCCTAATATTCCGGAGATATGAAGTTGAGCGCTACGTCCATTAACTTGAATTTGGCGATCATCGAATGCTTCTTTATTGATTAACATTCGTTGCTCATCTTGGAAAGCTTCAACATCACTAAATCTTGGGCCGCGTTCTACTAGGAGAACCCGTTTACCACCTTTTGCTAGAGTATGGGCGATCGTTCCTCCTCCTGCACCACTGCCAATAATAATTGCATCAAAATCGTAACCCACTACTCTCTCCCAATATATTTTTTGATTTTTTTATTAATAAATAGATAAATGCAGCATCCATGTGATTATTTTGTATAAAATTAGCCCCGACAAACGAAGTCAGAAGTCAGAAGTCAGAAGTTGTTTTTGTAACGGGGATTTTGAGCAACCCTCCAAAAGTAAAAATTTTTTTATTATATGTACTAATTACCAGAAATATATAAGTAATGTGCTACTAATTTTTTGTTAATTTATATACAAAAATCTCTTTTTATAATTTTATAAAGAGGCATAATATAGAATCCAGGTAATTAATTATCCCATCGCGCTCGGAGTTAGGAGTCAGAATTCAGAATTCAGGAGAAAGAATTTGAATAGCATGAATTTTTAAATTCCTATTCAATAGAACATCTGTATTAAGAGAAAGTAATTTTGCGGTTACTATATAACCCGATTATATATATATAGACATCTCCGATAATAAAAAATCAAATCAATCCCATACGCAAAAATCATCAATTCTTTCCCCCTACTCCCTACTCCCTACTCCCTCTTTTCCGGAGAGGTCTAATATAGACAAAAATACAATGGTATATGCAACTTATAAAAAAGTCGATAACGGCAGCAAAGATAAGAATAGTAATCAAACTGAATATTAGAATAAAAAAATAAATATTTTTAATGAATTAATCAGTTGATTCAAAACCTTTTATAGTTCGGTCTTAGTCTTGATTTTTGCCTAAAATAATTTAACTGTGAAAAATGAAAAAATTAGTCAGTAAACATACAGCAGATTTCATTGAGTATCAGGTATAGCTGTCGCAGGCAAGATGCCCGCGCTACTACTCTCTACTCCCTACTCCCTACTCCCTACTCCATTTTTTATTGAAACTTTTTCCTTTTGATTTTCCTTGGCAAACAATTTTTCTAAACGGTCTTCCCAGTTTTTCTGATTAATATTGGCATCTTGAATATAGGGAGAAATTGCAATTACTTTCATCATTAATTCATTCAAAAATGAAAGGGGAAAACGCATCGGTCTCATCACATCTAAAAATAAAACTGCACGGACACCATCAGTTTCGTTCCAAGCTTCATGGGGAAAAGAATCATCAAAAATCATGCTTTTTCCTTCTTCCCAATGACGAGTTTCATTACCCACCCGAATTCGACATTTTTCTTTTGGGTCAGGTACTTTTAATGCTAATAAATAACGAATAACGCCTTTGTATGGACCTCGGTGTTCGGGAATATGTTTACCAGGCATTAAAATTGAAAAGAATGCCGTTTTCATTCCCGGAATTTTTTCAATTAAACGAGTTGTTTCTGGGCATCTTTGACAATTTTTTTCTGCTTTTATTCCATACCCATACATAAAGAATGTTTTCCACAAATCATCAGGACTCGTATAATCAGCTTGGTCTGGAGAAATGTCTTGGAAATTTGGTAAATCATCTCGATATTTCAGGAGTTCATCTAATTCTTTTCTAATCAATATCCAATTTGCATCTATCTCTTCCACCCATTCAAAGTGGTGAGGCTCAAAAAATGCTGTATCTCCAATTAAAGAATAACTAGGAATTAGTTTTTCAAAATATCCAAGTAGTTTAGCTCCAATTTTATATATTAATATTTTCCTAAATTTTGTCTTTATATTTTCTAAAGAAAGTTTGAGCATAGGTTTTTTTTCGGTAGAATTTAAGCTGCTTGGAGAGTTTTTCTCCAACCAGTTCCAAGATAATATAATATAGAATCAAGTTTTTAGGAGCTGAGAATAGTTAAAATATTAAAAAAAATAATCTATATTTTGTGGGTAAGTTTTATGAATTAAGACCTCTGCCCCAACCCCTCTCCTTGTAGGATAGGGGAAAAGTTTGGGGAGTTAGGTTTTTCTAAGCCACAACTTTAGCCTAGATTCCCTACTGGCTATTCCTTAAAACCATCAATAATTTCTTCATAAAGTAGGAAACTGCTGTAATTTCTAGAATTATCTCTGCTAAATAAGTGAGCATAAATAAATGGGTTGTGCAGATCGCGTAATGTGTGGGATTCGTCAAGTAGGGCTGGCAAATCTAATCTAAAAGCACTGAGATATAAAGTTTTTAGGATTTTTGTCGGGAAAAAAGTGCAAAGAATTCAGCCTTTAAGACCAAAAAGTTAGGATTTTGGGCAGACACTTCCCAGAAAGATACAGGTATAATTATTCCTCCTACTTTCGAGGGTCTCCCTACCCGGACCTCCCGACACGGACCACACAGACCACACGGACCACACTTCCTTGACGCACTAACAATAAATGTAACGAGTAGGGGGGTTGAATAAACTGCATGTGTCAAGCTTTTCGGTTAAACCCGCCCCTATAGCACTACGCACAAGGCAAAAGTCAAAAATAATCTATGACTGAGGCGTGAAAATTTAGCAATGTCCTAACCTTTGCTTCAATTGCTATACAATTTTTTCAACATTTAATTAGACCTACCTACTTACCCTACCGTTTCAAAATAGCAGTGTTAAAATTACCAGTGTATCGGGCAAAGGCCATTGCTAAGGGCACAAAAAAATAGATTGACAATAAAGACTTTCAAATACTCCCTAACAATGCTAATCTTTTGCCCCTAAATTCTGCATTAATAATATCTAAAGTCTAATATGAGTAGCACTATTACTCCTTCCCAAGCTAATATAAGACAGTTGTCTGAAACCAAGACGACACCATTAACTTCCGGCTCTCTAGTAGGAGATTTCTTTCAAGAAACTCTAGCATTAACCCGTCGGTTATTCATCCAACTCAAACGACGGCCTTCTACTTTAATTGCTGGAATAATTCAACCTCTGATGTGGTTAATTCTATTTGGAGCACTATTCCAAAACGTACCTCAAGGTTTATTTGGTGAAAGTCAAAACTACGGACAATTTCTCGGTGCGGGTATTATTGTCTTCACCGCTTTTGCTGGTGCCCTTAATGCTGGTTTACCAGTGATGTTCGACCGAGAATTTGGCTTTCTCAACCGCCTGTTAGTAGCGCCCTTGACATCCCGCTTTTCTATTGTCTTAGCTTCAGCTACTTTTATTGTTACCCTAAGTTTCATTCAATCAGCTATTATTATTGCTGCTGGTGCGTTTTTGGGTGCAGGATTGCCTAATATATTAGGATTAGCTACCATCGCCCTGATTGTTTTAATGTTAGTTTTGGGTGTGACTGGCTTAAGTTTGGGTCTTGCTTTTGCTTTACCCGGTCACATTGAACTTTTGGCAGTGATTTTTGTAACTAACCTACCTTTGTTATTTGCTAGCACTGCTCTGGCACCTCTATCTTTTATGCCTAGTTGGTTACAGGTAGTGGCTAGTTTAAATCCTTTGAGCTATGCGATCGAACCTATCCGCTATTTGTATCTACATAATGATTTCTCTTTTGGTAGTATAGTGATGCAAGCGCCTTTTGGTGATATTTCCTTTGGGGTAGCATTACTGGTGCTATTGGTCTTTGATATTGTGACTCTAGTCGCAATTCAACCTTTATTACGTCGTCGGTTTGCTTAGATTTAACAAGTTGTAGAACAGTTGTGATTACGCTCGTAGTTGGGCTTTAGCCCCTAAAATATTTATGTCTGGGCTTAAAGCCCAACTACAAACAAAAATTTATTATAACTAATAGACCTCTCCGGAAAAGAGGGAGTATGGAGTAGGGGGAAATAATTGATGATTTCTGCGTATGGGATTGATTTTATTTTTGATTATCACCAGATGTCTAATATAACTAATTAGTAGCAAACATTAACGTATTTCATATAGGTATATCTGTGGGTCAAAAATACCAAAAAAGTTGTATCCTAATATATATGAAAGTTTCCTGAAAAAACAAAATACTACATTATTATGTCTGCCAAACTTTTCACCAAAATTCTTTTCAGCACCTTAACTACAGGAATAATCACTATTTTCCTGCCTCAGCAAACTTTTGCTCAATCTTATGAAAATAATACTGTTAATCCTTTACAGGATCTACAAACAATAGATAATCCCGATCCTTTTACAGGTTCAGCTGGGATAGATATGTTCGACATTATTCATAACTCCAGACTAGGAGATAACCGGAATATGAAAGAGTATATGCTCGAACAACGTGATAGTCTAAATGACGCAGCAACACAGTTCCGCAATAAACAAAAAGAACTTATACAACAACCACAGAATACTACTGGTGATACTCCTGCTTCTGCTAAAGGTAGTATTGAAAATAATCCTTAAATTAGTATACTTTTTGGTTTCCAGCGATCGCTCTTTAGCTGCCATAATATAAGGTTGTTGTCAGTAGAACAGAGTATAAGGAAGCAATTCCTAGGTTTTATATCATATTCGGTTAAATACTTATTGACATTTTGTAGGTTGGGTTAAGTAACCTGCAACCCAAAATAGACTTTATAGTTATTGGGTTGGACTGTTGCTTAAGCCAACTTATATTATTTCCGGGTAATTATAATTAGCAGTAAAAAACTTTCTCCTCCTTTTCCTACTTTTCCTATAGTGACGCTCATCACAAAAAGTCACTGATCTGTTTCCGGCAACTCGTAATTTTTGCATTAACCGCTAGTCATTGTGCATTTTTTTGCACGCTCAAAATAGCACCAGGGTGTTTTGTGAGAACTCATTCACATTATTCCACTTCCCAAAAAATTGGGAGATGATAAAAACATAGAGTTCAAACACAGGAAACAAAAACCATGAAAAACCAAATCATCGCATCTATCGCTGCTGTTCCTTTCGCTTTTGCTACTGCTACTACTGCTAATGCTGTAGCATTAAATGGACAGTTTCATCTGAGTTCAGGTCTTCTAGATGGTGATGCCAGCAATATTTTCTTAAGCAAAGACAGTTTATCTTTCACTCCTACTCCTACTCCAGTTATCATTGATGCTGACACAAACGGAGGTACTTTTACCAACTTCAACTCTGCATATATTAGTGAAATTGTCAGTTTTGGCTCAACTCAAACAGTAAATTCATTCCTAGATTTTGGTTACTTACAAACAGATATTAATGGAACACTAACACCAACACCAGGTACTGTATATACTGATTCAACTGATGACTCTAGCTTAAGAGATGGTTTCAACGTTTTTAATCTAACTCAAGCAAATTATACATTAGACCAAAATGGAGCTAACGTAGAAATAGATGTAGAACTTTGGGGAGAATTCGTCAGTGAAACAGGAGAAGTAACGGATGGTGCTGGTAACCTAACATTCCAGATCAATAACGCCACAGTAGAGGACATTCAAGCACAACTAGATGAGGGTGAAAAAATAGGAGGTTTAACTTTCTCTGGTGGTTTGTTCTCCGATACACAAAAAGTACCTGAACCAACTACATTATTCGGTCTAGGAATAGTCGCTGCTGGTTTAACTCTTCTGCGTCGTCAAGGTAAGAAAAGCTAGATATACTCGATAGAGATAAGATAGTGACTCTCATCACCACCTAGCAATTATTTGCTTCACTTTGCTGTAGTCTCTGACTCACTATCTCCATAGTCTCTGACTCACTCAAACTCAAACGAAAAATCACCATAATTTTACTGACAAGTCACCACCATCACCAGAAAAAAGAGTGATGATAAAAACATAGAGTTCAAACACAGGAAACAAAAACCATGAAAAACCAAATCATCGCATCTATCGCTGCTGTTCCTTTCGCTTTTGCTACTGCTACTACTGCTAATGCTGTAGCATTAAATGGACAGTTTCATCTGAGTTCAGGTCTTCTAGATGGTGATGCCAGCAATATTTTCTTAAGCAAAGACAGTTTATCTTTCACTCCTACTCCTACTCCAGTTATCATTGATGCTGACACAAACGGAGGTACTTTTACCAACTTCAACTCTGCATATATTAGTGAAATTGTCAGTTTTGGCTCAACTCAAACAGTAAATTCATTCCTAGATTTTGGTTACTTACAAACAGATATTAATGGAACACTAACACCAACACCAGGTACTGTATATACTGATTCAACTGATGACTCTAGCTTAAGAGATGGTTTCAACGTTTTTAATCTAACTCAAGCAAATTATACATTAGACCAAAATGGAGCTAACGTAGAAATAGATGTAGAACTTTGGGGAGAATTCGTCAGTGAAACAGGAGAAGTAACGGATGGTGCTGGTAACCTAACATTCCAGATCAATAACGCCACAGTAGAGGACATTCAAGCACAACTAGATGAGGGTGAAAAAATAGGAGGTTTAACTTTCTCTGGTGGTTTGTTCTCCGATACACAAAAAGTACCTGAACCAACTACATTATTCGGTCTAGGAGTAGTCGCTGCTGGTTTAACTGTTACTCGTCGTCAAAACAAGAAAAGCTCCTAATTTAAGATTCTTCCTTCACTTATACTTTCTCCTCACTGGTATTAGCTGAATGAACAAGATAGTAAATTCTCAAATCACATTGGAATAAAGAACAACTTGAAATGCAAAAATACTATCAACTATTACTACCACCGCCACAACTAGCATACTTGGGTAACTCCTGATAAAATGAAAATTATTCATTAGTTACGAATTAAGGTTATATGCTTTCCAATTCAGAACAATTATTCAGTTCTACTTCTAATATTAAATACTTTGCCTATGGCTCAAACTTGTCTAAATCATTGCTAGAATTCAAATTATCATCAAATTCTCAAACAAAGGAAAGATACAAAAAAGAACCATTATCACTAATTTTAAATTCTCAACCAGCTACACTAAAAGATTTTGAATTAAAATTTAATCTACATACGCCAACTAATAAGATTGATCCAAGTTATGCTAATTTAGTCTATAAAAAAAATTCCATCGTACATGGTTGTTTATATGAATTATCACCAGAATGTAAAGCAGTTATTGATGGATTAGAAGCTAAAGGTAATATCTATCAAGAAGAAAATGTAGAAGTTTTACCTTATGATTCAACAACTACAATCAGTGCTTTAACATATATAGCTTACAGAGAACAAATTCAATTACCAGCTCTAACAATTAAAGAGGGAGTGCCACCTTCTAAAAGATATTTAAAAAGTATAATTGCTGGCGCTAAAGAATGTAATTTAGAGGCAGAATGGATAGAATTTTTAAAACAGCAAAAAGTAGCTACAACAACTTTTACTAAATTATCACCTGAAGAATTGAAAAAAATTAATAAAATAGTTTATACTCCTCAAGATTTAGAACGTAAAAATTTACCATTAGATAGAGTTTTAAATGAAAAAGAACAAGTTATTGAGCCTATTATTAGTAGTATTTGTGGATTAGTATTTATGTGTAATCCGAATAAAGGATTTGCAATTGGGTCAAAATCGTGGATTGAACAAATATTAGGAAAAGATATTACAGTATTTTATGCTAGAAGATGTTCGCGTAATGAAGGTGTTTCATTGTATGAAACTGAGCAAGATGTATTGTTGGCAGATCGAGATTGTCTAGATTATCTTATAGCAAATACCTGTGATTTATTGAGTCAATCAAGAAAAGAAGGAGAAGGTGTATTTTTACTTGGTAGGACAACTAATTTTCATTTGTGGAAAGATTATTTGGTCTCAATAAGTTAGGAAAATTTCAAAATCTATGATGATATTTGTTGTAATGCCAATTATCAAAAAGAATGTTATTTTGAACTTTACTCTAAGAGATTGAATGTATCAGGAAATATAAAAAAGAACATAGGGAATAGGGAACAAGGAATAGGGAACAAGTGAAGAAAAGAATTATATCAAATCCGTTTAATTGCAGATACAATAATAGCATCTACAGGATTCGAGGATAGTCTAGGAAGTTGAGTTTCAAATTCTTGACACGCCCTATAAATAAGTGGTTGAGTATTTTCTACTGACTATTGACTACTAAATTAATACTGAGGCTATTTAACCAGATTTGATATTATTAGGACTTACACACAGACCATGTATATAGTCTTAAAAACTATAGCGCTACAGTTTTTGGACTCTATATATATTACCCCTGCGTAAGTCCTGATTATTTGTCACAAACCAGTTCACTATAACTTTAGGAATATGAATACTTTGACCTGCTAACTTTAGACTGATTTTAATTACTGATTTTATTCAAACTTTAAGATTTTGTTATAAGAGTTATGAGAAAAGTTCCTTAATACTTATTTTACAAACAGTCTCTAAGGGTCTAAGTAGATAGGCATAAATAAAGGTTAAAATAAAAAATATGAAAAAAGACCTAGAAGCAAGTTGTAAATAGGTTTTCACCGCGCGTGAATTTTCATTACTATTATACCGATAATGAAACCTACCTACTTATCTAATATTATGTCCGCTTAATTAGCGATAGAACTCCGTTCCGCTTACGCGACCAAAAAATTTACTCCTCCTTCTCGTCACTAATACCTTATTTCTTCCTCCTCTTCTAGCTCAGAATTAGGAGCTAATTATTTATAACTGTTTCTCTAGAGATGATATAATATTAAGTCATCATCTCAATATACTTCCCATTTCAAATTTCTGGGTGTCTTTACTACTCACTTTACCGATAACTGATAACTGAAGTGACTCCTACTCTTCCCCAAAATACTTATTCAGTAGACCCTATTTATAACAAGTATACTTAAACCAGTAACACTAAGCTGTGAAGTAAAATTATGTTTCATCAGAAATGGAAAAAAAGAATTATTTTTTGTTTATTATTTACATTGATTTTTGTTAGTACCATTACCTTAAACATTATTTTACCAAAACAATCGGCGATCGCTGTTAAAGAAGAAGACTGGGAAAAGTTTTTGCAACAAAAAGACTTTATTAAAGCAGTCAATGAAGTTGAAAAACATTGGGAAAGAGACTATGAAAATTACTTTGATGAAAATCTGGCTGACTTTTCAATAACGGCTGAAGATATAGCTGAAACACTCACTAATTTATCTAAACAAACTGGCACAAAACCTGCTGTTATCTGGGTTTGGCAACGGGAAAAACAAATGCAGTTAATCTTAATAACTCCTGGCAAAAAACCAGAAGTTTATAGTGTGACAGATGCAGACAGGCAAAAGTTAATTAATACAGTTAGAAGGCTAAATGTAGAAATAATAAATCCAAAAAAACGCAATACTACATCATATTTAGAGCCTGCTAAAAAACTATATGAATGGATCGTAAAGCCATTAGAATCTAGACTAAAAATAGAAAAAATAGATACCATAATGTTCTGCTTAGGCATGAATTTGCGGACTTTACCATTAGCAGTATTACATGATGGGAAAAATTTTATTATAGAAAAGTATTCTATTTCTCGGATTCCAGCATTTAATCTGATAGATACTAACTATAATAAAATTAAAAATGCACAAATTTTAGCAATGGGAGCATCAGAATTTAAAGAATTAGAATCTTTACCAGCAGTACCAGTAGAAATAAATAAAATTACACGATTCTTGTGGCAAGGTAAAGCATTTATCAATCAAGAATTTACAGTTAAAAATTTACAACAACAACGACAAAAACAACCTTATGAAATAGTTCACTTAGCCACCCATGCTGAATTTAGACCAGGAAAACCCGATAAGTCTTATATACAATTTTGGGATGATGAACAAATTAACTTAGATGAAGTAGAAAAGTTAAAACTGAATCAACCACCAGTAGAATTATTAGTTTTGAGTGCTTGTCGTACTGCATTGGGAGATGAACAAGCAGAATTGGGTTTTGCCGGGTTAACAGTAAAGTCGGGAGTCAGATCCGCATTAGCAAGTTTGTGGAATGTTAGTGATATTGGAACATTAGCATTAATGACAGAATTTTATCAGCATTTGCAAAAGACACCTCTAAAAGCAGAAGCACTCCGACAAGCTCAAATTGTGATGTTAAAAGGAAAAGCAGGTATAAATATGGGTGAGTTAAAAGGAACTACGGGAGAATTAAAACTACCACCAGAATTAGCAGAATTTGGTGATGAAACTTTTTCCCACCCTTATTATTGGTCAGCTTTTACATTAATTGGTAATCCTTGGTAGGGCAAAAATTTAGAATTTAGAGTTATATCATGTCCGGTTGAATAGTTATAAATAACGAGGGAGGAGTCAGGAGTCAGGAGTCAAGAGGGAAAAGAGGAGAAAGAAAGTATAAAAAGGAGAAAGTTTTTTTATCACGCTCTTATCCGGACATGATATTACCTCTTCTTAAAAAGAATAGGATTGATTAAAAAGATTTTTTTTCTTCTCTTGGTCGATTGGATATGGCGTTTAGCGTTCCGCACAACTTCGTTAATGGCTGGGGTTAAATTGTTAATAATTTCTACTAGGGATTTAACTAATTTTAAATTCATAAAAACCTCTAATAATTACTTCGGGAGGATAATTGGGAGACTATTGAGACTAGCTGCTCAGTTGTCAGATATTCAGATTAATTAATTTTACTTTCAGTTTGTAGGTTGAGTTGAGGTAACGAAACCCAATTCTAACTGCTTGTTTGGAATTT
>NZ_JBNHEP010000149.1:44055-65482 GCF_050015995.1 Dapis brunnea BLCC-M229
GGTATTATTTGTTCGGTTTAACTGAGTTATACCCAACCCTATTACAAATTAATTAATGTCATTTTCAGATGAATAAAGCAGAATTTTATCATCTCTTTTTTTGAGCGAGCGCTAAATTTGTCAAAGGAAATTCTAGTATTTGTAGGTTGGGTTGGGTTGAGGTAAGGAAACCCAACTCTAACTACCTGTTTGGAATTTGGTATTATTTGTTCGGTTTAACTGAGTTATACCCAACCCTATTACAAATTAATTAGTGTCACTTTCAGATGAATAGAGCAGAATTTTCTAATCCCTTTTTTTTTGAGCGAGCGCTAAATTTGTCAAAGGAAATTATAGGAGGTTGAATAGAAAAGTAAAAGTACCTCACAACAAGAGGTGGCAATGCAATTTTTTAATGATGTGTAGAGGGAGAAATGGGTTATTAAAAGCTGATAACTGCTAACTGATAATTATTCACCGAAAAAGCTGATAACTGCTAACTGAACTGCCAGATATCAAAATACTCAAATAAAGAAAACTCATAACAATTAGTTCTTAAAATTATTCTCTCTTGACTCTTGAATTTTATATGTTAGAGTTTATAAATCTGTGCGCAAGAGAAGGGTGTTTTGCCATTTCTCAATAGCACTTTCTATCCCTCCCCAATAAATATTTGACCAGCCTTCAATTAAATGTAACAAATTCCATGATGGGAAAAATCCATTTGTGTCTGCCTCATCCAGATTAAAAATTATTTTTTCCATATTTACTGACATTTCTCTTTGTACCCAACCGATACTTTCATTATATTTTTCTTCTACATTTAAATTCTGATTAATTTTTTTTTGAATAGAAAAACCAAACTTACCATTACTATGTTTGATCCACAGTCGATCTATCTTATTGAGAATTTGACACGGAATCTTTTCATAGATATAATCTCTCTGTATATTCTCTAATGCCATTACTTCAAAAAAAATCAAAGCTGATAATGAAACAGCTTTTACCCAATCACCTTGACACAAATATTCCTCTAATTGATAGAACAAATTATCTTTTGACAATTCAGCTTTAGTTTGCCTGAGTGCTAATTCATAAGCATAATTAAATTCATCCATCTTAAAAGCACGGAGACAATTTTGTAACTGACGGCGACGACCGACAAAATTTTCACGAGTGGCCACCCTAAGTTTACCTTCTGGGTCTCTAAATTCAATGGTTTTCTGGTAACGGGGTGCAGGTTTCCGACCTCGCTCTCTCAAACGAGTTACTAACGCTCCCGGTAAACTACCCGCCACATAAAGTCTTCAATAATGAATAATGAATAATGAATAATTACCTCTCCTTGAAAACGGATAGGATTGACTAATCATGAAAATTTTTATTTATTATCCCCTATCCAAGGGGAGGCTTTAAACCAAAATTTTTCGGTAATTTATGCCAGTCTCTAGCATTAACCTTAATTAATTCCTGATCTGTCTCGGTAATAAAGCAAGGTTTATTATTCCGAAATGTTGCATGAACCGTGAGATGAACAACATCAAAAAAATTCTCTTCCTGACTTTCCACTAGATAATCTAATTCAGTCAAACAACCACTTTCTTCTACTTCTAAATATAGAGGCGTTCTTTTAGTTGCTTCTAAAATACTTCCCTCCTCTGCTTCAAAATCTAGTTCATAAAAATGGTCTCCCATATTGCGGGGGTAACTTGCCATAAATACAACATTTAATGCTCGGTTATGAGGTTGATTTTGAAAAGAAAGTTGTTGATTATCCGTCATCCAACGAATAGGAATAATGGCAGGTTTACGCTGAACTAAAAATTCTTTACCATCGTGTAGCAACTCCCAAGGTAAATGAGCTAATCTTTCCTAAGTAGAAATAGCTAAAACAATTCCTTCCCGTCGATATCTATCAATTTATCTTTGCAAAATACGGTCATTTCCATCTAACCAGTTATAAAGTATTTGACCAGTTTTGGCGTAGTATTCTGGCAGTCTGGTGTAATAGTTTGCTTCCGACTTTTTGATTAGAGCAGAAATTTCTGTCAGAGATAATTGATAAGATTGGTAATCATTGGGATTATTCCAAAAGTATCGGAATTGAGCATAATTATCTCCTATTAATTTCAAGTCTAGGTGGAGAATTTGCATAGCTATTTTCTCAGAAACTTTCCCAAATATATTTGATTTGCTCTACAGTTGCATTTTTGAGTAAAAGTCGCTTTTCTCCAGAAACAATTTCCACATTCTCTAATTTTTTCTGATGTTTTTTGAAACACTAAAAAATCTTCTGTGCAAAGTATCGGAATTGAGCATAATTATCTCCTATTAATTAATTTCAAGTCTAAGTGGAGAATTTGCATAGTTATTTTCTCAGAAACTTTCCCAAATATAAAGGAAATATCAAGGAAATATCGACGTTTGAGATTGCTTCGCTGCCGCTCGTAATGACAAAAAAACGTTTTTTTGCGTAAGTCCTATTTATAGATAGTTTCGCAACTGGAAATTTCATAGAATTTGACTAAATACTTATCACCTTTAAGGAGGAAAAAAAGTTGTCATTGCGAAGGGGATACTCAATACTTAACAATTGTGGATAAAAAATTGCGACCCCCGAAGTAATCTCTCTATTATCTAAGGCTATCATCTAGTTATTTCTTCCAATTTCGGTTTTTCTTGCTACTTCTACTATTATGATTGAAGAGCCGTTTTAATCAATACTCAAATATGAAATATATCCCGTTTGTTTTAATGAATCTTTCTCAGAGACTTTATGGAATTTTGAAATCTTTGCAACGTAAATTAGGATTAGAAACAGCAGAAATTGATGATGGTTCAGAAAGTTTAATTCGAGAATATGGTATATTTATATTACTCTTTGGAATTTTATTTTTGTGGGTAGCGTATCAAAGTTGGGAGAGTAATAAAGATAAGTAATTTTAATTTTAATGCTTACCAATGGATAATTCTAATTGTTAATTAATTCATTCAGTTGAAAGCCTCTCGTTTTAAGGACAAAAAGAAATAATATTTCCCAGTATTCAATCTTCTCGGTTTTAACTAGAGGTAATCATCCATTATTCATTATCCATTAATGAACGTTGACCTTGAAAAATCTGTTCAACCTTCAAATTCAATTCCGGAAAAATCAGGGATTTATTAATCAAATACTCTCCTAGAAAATGTTGTACTTGATATTCTCCATCTAGAAGCTGATAAATAGAAATAGTTGGTTGTTTAGGATACCCAATAAAACGAACAGCTCCTATTCCTAAATAATCAACAATCCAATATTCACGTTCCTGATTTTATAATAATATTTGTTGGCAAACATATCCTCAAGATAGAAAAGAAGTAGGTAAATTTTATCGGATTTAATATAGCAATAGTAAATGATTAAGGAATTTTATTTCAGTGAGGTCAAGTATTTCAGTAGTGGACCGTTTCATCTTAAATGTTGCAATAGAAAACTTTCTAGAGATTGCTTCACTGTCGTTCGCAATGACAATTCTAATGCACTATTTTAGCTGAAACGGTTCACTACCCGACTTTCTTCTTCCTTCTATTAAAAAGAACGCCTCCAATTAAAGAACTTCTCTAACATATTCTGCTGCCATAAATTTTTGGCATATTTCTCTTTTTTCAACAATAAACCTGCTTTACTATTTACCTCAGATAAAGTCGGGTAAATATGAATCCCAGTCAAAGCAGAAACAGGCAACTTATTCGACATTGCTAAAACAATTTCATGGATTAATTCGCCAGCAGAAATACCAACTAAATGCGCTCCTAAAATTTCCCCATTTCCCCTAGTAATAATCTTACCAAATCCAGTTGTAGCTGCCTCAGCTTGAGCGCGGTCTACACCAGAAAAAGGTTGCTTCAATACATAAACATCATCTCCATAACGTTCCTTTGCTTGCTTTTCTGTTAACCCAACCCTTGCCAATTCTGGGTCAGTAAAAGTTGCCCACGGAATAACCCGATAATTAGCCTTACTAATTGGAAAAAACAAGGCATTTGTTAAAGCAACAACCGCTTCATAACCCGCCACATGAGTAAACTGATAACCACCAATTACATCTCCACAAGCATAAATTTTAGAATTAGTAGTTTGCAATTTATCATTAACAATAATTCCTTGCTTTCCTACTTCGACACCAGCAGCTTCTAAATTCAAAGATTCTACATTGGGCAACCTACCACCAGCAACTAAAATTTCATCAACTATAATATTTTTTCCACCTGCCGTTAATTGCTTTTTGCCATCCACAACTTCCACTTTTTCTGCCCTAGTTTCCTTTAAAATCTTAATTCCTTCCGACTTAAATTGTTCCTGTACAACTAGAGCAGCTTCCGGTTCTTCCTTCGGTAAAATATGACTTCTACTAGAAATAATAGTTACATCACTACCAAGACGAGAAAAAGCTTGACCTAATTCACAACCTATCGGACCCGCGCCAATTATTGCCAAAGCATTTGGTCGTTCTTGTAGAGAAAATACCTTTTCATTTGTTAGGAAACCAGCAGAATTTAACCCTTCTACAGATGGAATTGCTGGTCGAGAACCTGTGGAAATAACAAAAGCTCTTGCAGTTAATTGTTGACCATCAACTTCAAAAGTTTTCTTATCTATAAATTTACCTTCCCCAAAAATAACTTCAACACCTAAACCTCGAAATCTTTCCGGTGAATCATGGGGTTGAATATTAGCAATTACTTGTTGAGCATGACTAGTTGCTTTGGCAAATTCAATTTCTGGAGGTTGAGTATAAATGCCAAATTTAGCAGCATTTTTTACTTCATAAGCAACACGAGAAGCATGAATTAAAGACTTACTAGGAACACAACCAAACCACAAACAATCACCACCCAATTTATCTTTTTCTACTAATGCTACTTTAGCTTTTAATTGAGCAGCAGCAGAAGCTACTACTAAACCAGCAGAACCACCACCAATTATTACAATATCATATTTAACTGCCATGATTTTACCTCTATATTAATAGTCAAAAAAAGAAGCAATAAAGAAGAATAAAAAAGGAATAAATTCAAACAAATAACCATTTTTTTAATGATAGGTAAAACAACCAAAAAATAACTATTAAAAGTAATTTTTAAATTATTGTTCCTATTATCTCTTTGATGAATAAATTTTACCTACCACTCCCTACCTAATAGCTCGTACCAAGCATGAAAAAAAAATTACAAATAATGAAAAGGAAGAGGAAAGTGTGAAGAAGGAAGAAGGTTAGAAAGAAAGAATAAAAATTTTATTATTTTTCCCTCAATCAAAGTAACTATTCAGCTATTAGCGGTATGCAATCAGCTTTTTTTGTGAATAAATAATAAAAGCGATTTGCTATGGATATCTAAATTTTTATGATGTACTTTTATCCATAATTAAAGATGGTAATTTAGCATCTCAATATTGCCATACGACTTAATTTTGTATGAACCTAATAGCTGAAGGCTGAAGGCTGAAGGCTGAATGTTTACCAATCAAATCAAGAACTTTGTACAAAAAATAAGTAGTTATAATCAAGTTCCCTGATTTCTAGCAAACATTTATAAAAGTAGTTGAACTTATTAAAGACAATATTATCAAGATAGTCTGATGTTCTCATGACAAGGCACTTATAAAACAAGTTAACTGCACTCGAGAAAGCATATTCTCAGTTGACCAGAAAATAAGGTCTCAAGCTTCCCCTTTAAAGGAGATAAAAAAAGAAAATTTAGTATTTCAAGCTCCTTACTTGAGTAGGAAGTACTTTTAACTGATAACTGATAACTGATAACTGAAATGATATAATCTCCAATTAACTGTTAAACCAAAGATTGACACAGGAGGTAATTAATTGGAGAAACTTAAATAATTACTTTCCTATCCACCCCACGCAATAACAGTAATAGGTAACAACAGCTCTAGCTCTTTTTATATTGACCTTATAAATCAGTTCTACAACCTTCTAATAATTATTTAAGCCTTACAAGATTAGTAGTATCTGAGAAACTACTGAATCTTGATTAAGAACCTATAAACTTAAGAGGGTTTTAGATGAACTATCTTAATTTTACACTCCTTCTACAGTAGGTGTTGAAGTTTTCTTTTCTGTAGAATTACTGAAGAATTTTTGACTTATCCAAGAGGTTAAAATATGAGATAATAAACCAAAAGGTCCGGCAAATAAACAAAAAATTATTGAGTGGGCAGTCCAAACACCAGTGCGTTGCCCTTCCCAATAAATCCAACGACCAACAAACAAATCCATAACTAAAAAATGAATCCATCCTGTTGCTGCTGCTGATTCTTCTCCAAAGAATTTAGCAATATCTGACAGAGTAGGATTGGATAAAGCTGCAGCAGATTCAGGGGTAAGACTACTAATAAGTAAATAAAGATAAACGGCTACTAATAATATAAAAGGAATAAAAGATTCCATAATTTTACGAGTCACTTTCCAGTTAGGCAAAAATATAATTAATGCCCAGAATGGTAATACAAATAAATTAGCACCGTTGAAAATTAAATCGATAGTCATTGTTATTTATTCACTCCACTAAGGTAATAAAATGTTCAAAGAACTTATAAATAAATGTTATGCTATTTCTGCCAAAATGTCTCCAGGGATAATTGCTTTAATTGTAATTTTTGGAGTCTATCATTTACCAGGAGCTGCAATAAAGTCAAAGAATCATAAAAATCATACCGATAATCATACAAATCAGATGCAGAATAAGTTAGCTCAAACAGGATACATGGATATGAGTATGAAATTAGTTTCTGCTAATAATCGATTTGCTTTTCAACTATTTTCAGAAATTAATAAATCACACTCAAATGACAATATCTTTATCTCACCGAGTAGTATAGCGATCGCCCTATCAATGACCTACAATGGTGCTAGTGGAAAAACTCAAGAAGCTATGGCTAAAACTTTAAATTTTCAGGGAATGAGTTTAGAAGAAGTTAATCAAGCAAACAAAGATTTAGGCATTTTATTAAATAGTTTAAATACAGACATTAAATTAGATATTGGCAACTCAATTTGGGCGAAAAAAGGAATATCTTTCGACCAAAATTTTCTACAAAGAAATCAAGATTTTTATCAAAGTAAAGTAAGTGCAATCGACTTTAATCATCCTCAAACACCAGAGATTATCAATAATTGGGTCAAGGATTGTACTGAGGGAAAAATCGATCAAATTATCGATCAACTAAAGCCTAATGCCGTCATGGTCTTGTTAAATGCGATTTATTTTAAAGCTAATTGGCAGCAAGAATTTTCAGAAAAATCTACGAAAGAATTACCTTTTTATCTACCAAACGGAAATCAAAAAAAACATCCAATTATGTTTCAATCATCTCAACATTTATATTACGAAGATGAAGATTTTCAAGCAGTTAGCTTACCCTATGGAGAAGGTCGTGTAAGTATGTATATATTTCTGCCTGCTGAACAACTAGGATTAGAGAAATTTTATCAAATTTTAAACGATAAAAACTGGCAAGATTGGATGTTCCAGTTTGAGTATCAAAAAGTTAATTTAGGTTTGCCAAAATTTAAAACTGAATATGAAGTTACCCTCAATAATGTTTTGAAATCTTTGGGAATGGAAATAGCTTTTGACAAAAGAACGGCAGATTTTTCTGGAATGCGTCCTACTCCACCAGAGTTATATATTGATGAAGTTAAACATAAAACATTTGTTGAAGTTAATGAAGCTGGAACAGAAGCAGCAGCAACTACGAGTATAACAATGGGAACGAGAAGTGCAGAAATAGTGGTTGATATGTTAGTTGACCGTCCTTTCTTTTTTGCAATTAGAGATAATGATTCTGGAACTATTTTGTTTATGGGAGAAATTACAAATCCAAAAACGTGATTAAAAGGGAATAGGGAATAGAAAACAAAGGCAAGGACATTTGGTATCTATACTTTTGAAGTCAGAGTGACAAAAGAGTAGATGATTCTTAAATTTGTTTTATCCCCTTTATTGCTTGAGAAAATCAAATAACTATTGCCACATAGGAAATAGTTGACACAAAAGCAGTTTTTCCCGGAGCAACTCCAGAGTGCTTCATAAAATGGGAAGTCGCCAGTGTTGAGGGTTGATTATTTTTGGCATTTGCTATTATTAGATTAACCAAAATAGAAAGTATAGAGATGAGCGAGAAAATCAATAAATTAGTTTCTGCTAATAACAAATTTGCCTTTCAACTATTTTCAGAAATTCCGAAATCCCAGTCAAATGAAAATATTTTTATATCGCCCAGTAGTATAGCAATCTCCCTATCAATGATTTACAATGGCGCCGCCGGAAAAACTCAAGAAGCTATGGCTAAAACTTTAAACTTTTGAATCTAGAGAAGTAAAAGAATGTTCAAAAAACTTGTCAATAAATTTTCTGGTATTTCTGCCAAAATGTCTCTAGGAGTAATTATTTTAATTGTAATTTTGGGAGTCTATAACTTGCCTGGCAGTACAATAATTTTCAGAAATCATAAGCAGCATAAATTAGCTCAAACAGTAGATAAAAGTACCTTGAATAAATTAGTTTATGCCAATAATAAATTTGGTTTTCAACTATTTTCAGAAATTCCGAAATCCCCATCAAACGAAAATATTTTTATCTCACCTATTAGTATAGCGATCGCTCTATCAATGACCTACAATGGCGCTGCTGGAAAAACTCAAGAAGCTATAGCTAAAACTTTAAACTTTCAGGGAATGAGTTTAGCAGAAGTTAATCAAGCAAATAAGGATTTAGGGATTTTATTAAATAGTTTAAATCCAGAGATTAAATTAAATATTGCTAACTCTATCTGGACTAGAAAGGGAATATCTTTTTATCCAAGTTTTCTCCAAGTAAATCAAGATTTTTATCAGAGTCAAGTAAGGGAAATTGACTTTAACGATCCTGAAAGTCCGAAAATTATCAATAATTGGGTAAAAGACAAAACTGAAGGCAAAATTGATGAAATTATTCAAGCACTTAATCCTAATGATGTCATGGTGTTATTAAATGCTATTTATTTTCAGGGCAATTGGGAAGAACAATTTTCAGAATATTTTACTCAAGAGATGCCTTTTTATTTAGCCAATGGAACTCAAAAACAACATCCAATTATGTTCCAATCATCAACATATTTGTACTACTACTACGAGAATGAAGATTTTCAGGCAGTGAGTTTGCCCTATAAAAAACATTTAGCTAGTATGTATATATTTCTCCCCAGGGAACAAGTCGGTTTAGAGGGATTTTATCAAGTTTTGAATGAAGAAAACTGGGAAGATTGGATGAAACAGTTTGGAGGAGGTTATGAAGTTAATCTAGGTTTGCCAAAGTTTAAAAATGAATCAGAATATTCTACTAAAGAGATGCCTTTTTATTTAGCTAATGGAACTCAAAAACAACATCCAATTATGTTCAAAGAATCAGGATACTTATATTATGAAAACCAAGATTTTCAAGCAGTGAGCTTGCCCTATAAAAAACGTCGTGTCAGTATGTATATATTTCTCCCCAAGCCAGGAGTGGGTTTAGAGAAATTTCATCAAGTTTTAAATCAAAAAAACTGGGAAAATTGGATGAAACAGTTTTGGTTTAATCAAAAACAGTTTAGGTTTAATAAAATTAATTTAGGGTTGCCAAAGTTTAAAAATGAATATGAAGTTACTCTCATCGACCAAGAGAAGAAAAAAATTCTTTTTAACCAATCCTATCTGTTTTAATAATTAATAATTATTAATTATTGAAGAATTTTGTACCTCACTCAGAGATGGAAATTGCTAGAATCATAGAATACAAAATTATCACAACTCTCCCCAACTTATTACCTGCTTATGTTTCTCTCTTTTGATAAAAATTCCAGAAGTTAAGGTAATTAGTTAACATCACTATCACAGCCACATCATCATCTAC
Organism: Dapis brunnea BLCC-M229; assembly: GCF_050015995.1. Lineage (NCBI taxonomy): Bacteria > Bacillati > Cyanobacteriota > Cyanophyceae > Oscillatoriales > Microcoleaceae > Dapis > Dapis brunnea. The sequence continues at coordinate 53,965 of NZ_JBNHEP010000149.1, forward strand.
TCTACATATACAATAGAATAATTAAAACCTCTAGTAGTTAACTAACTATCAGCTTTTAGTAATCAGTTAGCCTCCTGCCAAGGAACTTCGTTAACAGCTTTTTGAGCGATTGTTAAAATCCCCTGCTTCTATAAGTAGGATTGTTGAGTCGGGGTTGAAATCCCCTTCTAGCACTTTAGAAAAATAATCTTGCTGACTGCTGAGTGCTAACCGCTTTTTTCAAATAATTAATTTTTTCCTGCTTTTTTACTCCTAAATTTATACTGTCAACTTTTGTAATACCAATTCACTTGAAATATGCCACCAATAGTTTCAAACTTTGGATATAAAATAATTTCCTGAAATTACTGTACAGTCAAAGTTGTAATCCTATAAAATCTAACTTTTAACTTTTGATTTTTAACTTTTAATTTTTAACTTCCGTGAAACGGTATAAGGTTAGGTTCAACTGAATATAATAAATAGAACTTAAATTTAGGGTCAAACTAGCCATTATTATTATGAATAACCCCATATATCCTGGTCTAATACTCACTGACCGCTATAAAATTATTAAACAATTAGGACATGGTGGTTTTGGACGTACCTACCTTGCAGAAGATAACCACCGTTTCCAGGAACTCTGCGTACTCAAAGAATTTGCCCCCCAAGTTCATGGTAGCTACGCCTTACAAAAATCCCAGGAACTATTTGAACGAGAAGCAGGGGTACTCTACAAATTGCGGCATCCACAAATTCCTGGTTTTCGGGAAATGTTTCGCTATAAGTTAGATGGGGAAGGATATTTATTTCTGGTACAAGATTATATAAAAGGTAAAACTTATCGTGCTTTATTAGAAAACCGCAGACTTCAAGGCAAACTTTTTAGCGAAGCAGAAGTAAAAAAATTTTTGCTGCAACTATTACCAGTGTTGGAATATATCCATAACTTGGGAGTTATTCACCGTGATATTTCTCCAGATAATATAATTCTACAGACTTCTGATAAATTGCCAGTATTAATTGATTTTGGTGGAGTGAAAGAAACAGCAACAAAAGTCGCCTCTGAGTATGCTCACAAAGGAGGTGGTCTTCTACCCCAAGCAACAAAGTTAGGAAAAATAGGATATGCTCCAGATGAACAAATGCGACTAGGAGTGATTAATACTGACAGCGATCTATATGCTTTAGCAGCAACAGCTTTAGTTTTACTAACTGGAAAGGAACCCTCTTTTTTGATAGATGCTCACAACTTAACTTTTAACTGGCGCAAGGAAATTAGTATTAGTGAAAATCTCGGAAATATATTAGATAAAATGTTAGCTTTTAAACCGAGCGCTCGATTTAAAAACGCTCATCAAGTTATTGGAGCGCTGGAAAACCTGCCATCTAGCACTAACTTAGCTACTACCCAAGCACCACCAGACATAGTTTCCACTCCACCTGTTTCTGCTGGTAAACTCTCCAATGTAACTACTATGTCAGTTCCCCAAACTCCTGTTACCACTGATATTGCCCAAAAATCTTCTATTTGGTCAACAATTTTATTAGTATTAGTGACAATATTTAGTATGGGAGGAATAGGTTGGGTAGCTGGTAATTTTTGGTTAGAATACCCATCTAATCAAGACAGAATTGTAAATGAGAAACCAGAACAATTGAGCGATCGCCTCCAGCAGTTAGGTATTGATGAATCTTTCTTTATTCCCTTAGTAGATGAATTTTTCTACAGTAAGTATCCTCAAAAAAGAGGGCAGACTTTGAGTAATAAAACGCCAGAAGATAAATTATGGCAGTGGCGGTGGTATGCAATAGCTGATAAGTTGGTAGACAAACTAGAAACCCTAACTCCAGATACTCGTCGCAGATTAGGCAATTATAGTAAAGAAGATATTTATCGATGGCGGTCTCAACTGAGCAGATTAAAGATTAGTAGTGCTGCCTTTAATGATTTGACCGATGCTCGGTTTATTAACTTATTTTCAGAGCAAACCCGTGGTCGAAACCTCATTGGTTTACCAATAGGTCAAGTTTGGCAAGCGATCGCTACTGATACAATGAAAGATTTACAAAGCAGAAAATCTCTAGAAGAAGTTAATTTTGCACGAGGTTCGTTTCGGAAAATTGTCAAGGGTACTCTCCAACCAGGGGAAGGTAAAATTTATCTAGCTTGGTTACAAGCTGAACAAATTTTGCGCGTCAAATTAGAAGCTAATTCTCCAGAAGTCTTATTATCTATTTATCCTCCCAGAAATTATCGCCGTAGGTCTAGAGGATTAATAGAAGATTCTCCAGAAAATCAATGGAGAGGTGAAACAAAAAGGTCTGGTTATTATCAATTTGTAGTTGTTTCTAATTCAGCCAAACCTATTGAATATTCCTTAGAATTATTTGCTAGAAATAGAATTAATCCTAGGTATTAAGTAAGCATTTCCTGCGGAATGCGGAGCTAACAGCCATCAGCAATTAGCTATTGATGAGAGGAGGAGCTAATACCACTTTGAAAAAAGAATGGTACAAAAAGGTGTATTTCGATTAGAGATACTTAAAAAGAGCTACTCCAATTCATTTTAGACAGCTATTTCTATAGCAGGGAATAGGGAACAGGGAACAGGGAACAGTGGGAAAAGTATTTCTCTGTCCAAGGTTCATCATCAATCTATGTCCTAACCAACTCGTTCCTTGCTATATCATTTTTCCCTTTTTTTCAAAATTTACTTCTTCTCTCCTAGATAACTAAAGCCTTCTTCCCTCTTCCATAGAGACCTTGCATGGAACATCCCTACCATTTGTAACAAACATTTATCGCGCTTGGTATAAAAGGAATTGATAAATTGAGAGAGAATTAAAAGTTACTGCCAAAGTACATTCATTTAATACCAATTAACTTTAAATATTTCACAAATAGTTTCAAGATTTAAATGTGAAATAATTTCCTGAAATTACTGTATAGTAAAAGTTTTGATCCTATAAAATTGAACTTTTAATTTTTAACTTTTAACTTTCAACTTTTGACTTCCGTGCAACGGTATAACCTTAGAAGGAATTGTTCATTATTTGCTAAGAACTAACTGCTTAAAATTATTAACTATCTTGACACTTAAAGAAAAACCATGAGATAATATAGATAAGCATAGATAAGCATAAAACTATGTACTTAAAATTAATTATTCAAAATAAAGTTAGGAGGGTATATGTTCAAATACATAATTATTGCTTTAATAACTCTAGAATTAGTCTTACTAAGTGGATTAGTCAGAGTTCCAGCTAATGCAACTATTAGAGATTCAGAAATTTTCACTTGGGATTATGCCTCTATAAGTAATTCTCAGGTTGTTTGTAAAAAAGTCAAATTTCATCCTACAAATAAGACGCTACCAGAATCATCAGATATGGAAGCTGTAAAGATTAATTCTCAAATAGTAAATGATAATTATTGTTCTGATTTAAGCAAACCTGTTTAATCTTATATTCTGAGAATTAGTTACAAGAAAAAATCGTAGGAATATTCCTGAATAGTAAATGATAGTTATTGTTCTGATTTAACTAAACCTGTTTAATCTTATATTCTGAGAATTGGTTACAAGAAAAAATTGTAGGAATATTCCTAATATTAAGGACAAATACAGTTGACAGAAATATTAATTTTTCAACTAGCTTGTAGCTTATACCATTTCTCAAAAAGAATGCTATACCCGATCGGGTGGGAAAGTGTGGGAAGTGTGGGAGGTGTGGGGAGAGGTTAAAAATAGGAAAAATTTATACTAGCCGACTAATAATTGTCAAAAACAGACTTGTAATCTTAGTAATTATTTTACTTTTGAAGTATATTTTAAGTGTAACTGAAGTATAGAATTATTTTGGGTAATTGGCATTAGATATAAGCATTTAGTCATCAGCTATTAGCTATTAGTTATTAACTCATTGTCACAACGAAAGAGGAATTAGTCTCAAAGGAGAATTAAAAGTTATGAATAAAAAAGTGATCGGTAAAAGCTGAAAACTGAATCCTTAAATAAAATGTTCCATGAAAAAAAAATAAAATAGTTAAAAAACCGGGTTTGAAATGACAGAAATCCGGTTTTTATATTTGTCAAGGAAGATGATATGATAAAGTCCATATTATACTATTTTGAAAAAAGAATGTTACGAATAATAAGAGCGATCATGCATATTTTACCCAATAATTAAGGTAAAAAGCCTCTCCTTTAAAGGAGAAACAAGCGGTCGGAAAGCGGAGCATTCCGTCAGGATGGGATGGCGAGGTCTCCGTCATATTTTACCCAATAATTAAGGTAAAAAGCCTCTCCTTTAAAGGAGAAACAAGCGGTCGGAAAGCGGAGCATTCCGTCAGGATGGGATGGCGAGGTCTCCGTCATATTTTACCCAATAATTAAGGTAAAAAGCCTCTCCTTTAAAGGAGAAACAAGCGGTCGGAAAGCGGAGCATTCCGTCAGGATGGGATGGCGAGGTCTCCGTTCCCTCCGGGACGCTATCCTACGGAATGCTCCGCAAACGCGTTTCATGTCGCGCAGCGAAACGCTAGCCTCCAATCGACCAAGAGAGCGGTCGGAAAGCGGAGCATGACCTAGGATGGGATGGCGAGGTCTCCCTCTGAATGCAGAGCCGCTCCGAAGTGCGCCATATCCAATCTCCCCTTGAGAAGAAAAATTTTCACGCTCCGCGTCAATCGAATCCGTTTTAGGGAGAGGTAATTATCAATCATAGCGTTTCTCAAATTGGTGAGATACAGTAGCAGGAGTGAGCAAACCAATTACGAATATCTTTGAAAGAGACTTGATCGTAAGCTTGAGCGATCGCATTTTCCAGAGATTGATAGGTTCTAGCCCCAATAGAACGAAGAAGATTTTTAACTTTTGACCACAAGTTTTCAATCGGATTAAAATCAGGAGAGTAAGGGGGTAAATAAATTAATCTAGCTCCTACTTGAGCGATATAGCTGCCGCTAGGCTCCGCCAACGCTTTTTCAATGTCCTGTCCCTGATGAATACTGCTGTTATCCCAAACAACAGTGGCACCAGGCCAAAGATTCGGTACTAATTTTTGGATAACAAAAGCCTCAAATGTTAATCTATCAGTTGAACCTAACAGATTGATAGATGAAACAATTCCTTTTAAACAGATGGCAGCAATCATGGACACATTTTGACCCCGTTTTTGGGGACGAGGGCCTCTAGCTCTTTGACCCCGTGGGGCACGAGCATATAATCTGACTAAAGCTAAGTTGACTCCAGCTTCATCCAAAAAAACTAAATCTTTTACAGGAACATCACGGATTTGGTCCCAGAAATCCAGTCTCAGTTTCTGCACTCGGTCAGTTTGTTTTTCATCAGGATTCACTTTCAAGTTTCCATACCAAAGATTTTTATCCCTAAAACTAACCCTCTTTGATGACTAAATGCTGATACACAATTAACAAAATTTTGCTCAGATTTATCGTGATTTTTTACCGTATTTTTGAGACTTTTTCCATCTATTGATACCTACTCTCTAGACCTGGTTTTACTATATTGTTGGCTCCATTGATTAAAAGCTATTTGTAATTTTTGGTAATCTAGTTGTACCATGACTCGTCTCATCGTTGAATAAGAAGGAACACGAGCTTGAGGAATATTGAGTAGTTTAATTAAAGTTAAACGATGGCGTTCGGTAAATTTCCCTAACTGTCTATAACCCCAATAACCGCTGATGATTCCCATAATCATAATCAACAGTACCAGCCATAAGGGGTGGCGACAGCCTCTCTGCTATGCGAAAATCAGGTATTTCTTTCAGGTAATCAATGAGGCTTTTTTCCATATATTTTCATATATTGGCATATTGGCCAATTTATATCAATAAATCTGCTCTTTACTCTATAATTCTACACGCTTAGTGAGAATGAAACAGCCCTGCCCCTTGGATAGGGTATAAAAAGCGGTCGTTTAGCGCTCCGCACAACGCGCGTTAACGCGGAGCGACTTGAATTGCGGAGCATGTAGTAGAGTAGGGATGGCGAGATTTCCCTCTGAATGCAGAGCCGCTCCGAAGTGCGCCATATCCAATCGACCAAGAGAAAAGAAAATATTCTTTATGTCAAGCCTCCTTATTGCAGTACCTCTGCAATAAGGAGGCTAACGGATAACGGATAACTGATAACTGAAATGCCCCCTAATACCATTTCTCAACAACTTTTCTACATTTTATTGATCAGGGGACCCACCCCTAACCCCTCCCAGGAGGAGGAGTAGTTGCATGCAACGTCCGAGAGCGAGAAGTAAAAATAAGAATAATTAACATTAACTGGGCTATTATTAGCAAAAAGATTCCAAATGCTTATGTTAATGACTTAAATTCCTGAAGTGTTACCTAATTATAGCATTAATGCATGGTAACTGGTATAACTAGACAGTGCGAAGTTCTTTGAATAACTATTGCTAGCTAAGGCTTTCAGCAACTCAAGCTTAGAAACTATCCATTCATACCTGTAGGTGCTGTAAGCCCTTTCCAGTAAGACTTTCAGTCAGATAAGCAAATCGTTTTTTAGAATAACTTTGTACTCTCCAGTGGTATAAAAAAACTTGGTTTATGTTTCGAGTAACTCTACAACCTGGTTTCATATGAAATATGGAAAATTCTTCTCAAGAAGATCCCCTTTGAAAAGAAAAATAGTTTATTGTTTCTTTATTTTTTCTTCGCAATTAAAATTTCAGTATAAAATTAAACAAAGATGATAATATTGATGAAGATCTTAATGTAAAGTATCGTAACAATTCCGATCAAAATCTTGAGAAATCTTACCCTAGTTTGACAAGCGGTCTAACCTATAAATTTGAAGTAATATAATGAGGTAAAACGATGAATAATATCCAAAAATATCGGCTTAGTTGCACCCTCACCTTCGGCGACATTTATGGCCAGATTATTGTTTGGTTAATAGTAGTATTCTTGAGTATTGCTGGAGGAGTTGCCCTTTGGACTAGCAGTAACCAAACCTATGCTCTAGGAGCTATTGCTCTAGTCGTGGTCTTGTCTCTACCTTTCCTACTATTTGCTTTTGTAACTACCCTATTAAATCATATTGAAATTTCTTCAGTAGAGCCTAATGAGGAAGAGCAGCTTGAAATGTCAACACCAGGTCAGCAAACAGCAACATCTCTAGGTTAAATATTTTGAGTCTTTAATTTAGTGACTTGAAAATTACTCAATTCTTCAATTAATCAAGAATCTAAAAGTATTAAAAATCTGCCTGCCTAATGACAGGTAGGTTTTTTAGGAATGAGGAGTTATAGCGCTATGGGCAAGTCAAAAGTTAAAAGTCAAAAGTTAAAAGTAATCTCTGAGTGAGTTTTAGAATTTATAGCAATATGATTTGAGTTGTGAGATATTGGAGACTTTTAGGGAACAGGGAACACTTAACTGGGAACAGGGAAGAAGAAAATTTGGTGGTGGTGCTCGCGTAATGGTAGAGAGAGTGTAGAAAGTGTGGGAGTTGTGGGGAGTGTGGGAAGAAATTAAAAAAAATATACATCTTCACCATTACTATGCAGGACTACCGAAAATGTATCTTATTCATAAGATAACTGCTATATTCTATCCTTTTAAGGAACTCCTCAATTCTCACATCTGATTCCTGATTGCTATACTAATATTCTAACCTAAATGTTTAGTCCTATATTTATCAGGTTTCATACCAAATCGCTCTATTTTTGTGACAAATAGTATCAGCTCTTAAGAAGGAATAAAGAAAGAAGAAAAAAAGGTAGCAAATGGTATAATTGTTCGCTTTTTTACCATTGGAGAGAGCTAATTTTCAGCAGAAATTTCAATCTGTCCGTTTTATAGCATTCTTTTTTTAAATTAGTTTCAGCAAATAGAAAAGTATTTTTGTGGAGAATATCAGACAAATTTTTGCCAGAAATTATTTAGCTTTACTTGCTATAAAGTAAGATGATAAAAGAACAAAAATACCTAATATTTAGCTAATGTTAGAACACGACATAATTATAGTAGGCGGCGGTCTCGCTGGAAGTCGCGCTGCTGTAGAAATAGCTCGCAAAAATTCTAGTTTAAATGTGGCAGTCGTTGCCAAAACTCACCCCATTCGTTCCCACTCTGTCGCTGCTCAAGGGGGGATAGCAGCATCTCTCCAAAATGTAGATCCAGAAGATAGTTGGAAAGCTCATGCTTTTGATACTGTTAAAGGTTCGGACTATCTGGCAGACCAAGATGCAGTAGAAATTTTAGCTAAGGAAGCACCAGATGTAATTATTGACCTAGAACATTTGGGAGTATTATTTTCCCGGTTGCCAGATGGTCGTATTGCTCAACGAGCTTTTGGTGGTCACTCCCACAACCGCACCTGTTATGCTGCGGATAAAACTGGTCATGCTATTTTGCATGAATTAGTGAATAACCTCCGCCGTTATGGGGTAAAAATTTATGAGGAATGGTATGTAATGCGTCTGATATTGGAAGAAGGTCAGGCAAAGGGGGTAGTTATGTATCATATTCTGGATGGAGAAATAGTTGTACTTCGAGCAAAAGCCGTAATGCTTGCCACTGGTGGTTATGGTCGGGTGTTTAATACTACTTCCAATGATTATGCTTCGACTGGCGATGGTTTGGCAATGGCAGCAATGGGAGGTTTGCCTCTTCAAGATATGGAATTTGTGCAGTTTCATCCCACTGGTTTATATCCGGCAGGAGTTTTAATTTCCGAAGCGGTGCGCGGTGAGGGTGCTTATCTAATTAATAGTGAGGGCGATCGCTTTATGGCGAATTATGCTCCGAGTCGCATGGAGTTGGCACCCCGCGATATTACTTCCCGCGCTATTACTTTGGAACTTCGTGCTGGTCGCGGAATTAATATGGATGGTAGTGCGGGAGGTCCGTTTGTTTGTCTGGATCTGCGACACATGGGGCGGGAGAAAATTATGAGTCGAGTGCCCTTTGCTTGGGAAGAGGCGCATCGTCTTTTAGGTATTGATGCGGTGAACAAACCGATGCCAGTACGTCCGACTGCTCATTATTCTATGGGTGGCATTCCTACTAATACTGATGGTAGAGTTTTGGCTAGTGCTGATGGTTTGGTGGATGGGTTATTTGCTGCGGGAGAATGTGCTTGTGTTTCGGTACATGGGGCGAACCGTTTGGGAAGTAATTCTTTGTTGGAATGTGTGGTTTATGGAAGACGTACTGGAGCAGCGATCGCTGAGTTTGTGGAAGGTAGAAAGTTACCTGATGTTGAGGAGGAAGGTTATTTAGAGGAGGCGCGGGAACAAATTCAGGGGTTGTTAGACCGCTCTGGAGAATATAGGATTGATTTTTTAAGGCAGCAGTTTCAGGATGCCATGAGTGAGCATTGTGGTGTGTTTCGTTCCCAGGATGTGATGCAGCAGGGGTTGGAAAAGTTGGAGCAGTTGCAGGAGCAATATCAGCAGGTTTATTTGGATGATAAGGGTAAGTCTTGGAATACAGAAATTATTGAGGCGTTAGAGTTGCGGAGTATTATTGTTGTGGGAGAGACAATTTTAAGTTCGGCATTGAGTCGTCAGGAAAGTCGAGGCGCTCATAGTCGAGAAGATTTTCCACAACGAAATGATGAGCAGTTTTTACGGCATAGTTTAGCTTATTATTCCTTGGCGGGAATTGGTATTAGTTATCGACCTGTAGCAATAACTATGTTTGAACCCCAGGAGCGGAAGTATTAAGTAGGGGAGTAGGAGTCAGGAGTTAGGAGAAGGAAAATGGGGTTTGGAGACCAAACCCCTACAGTTTTTTTCCAAAATTCTCGACAGATTGCTATAGTTATTAAAATATGAATTAGTAACAAATATTATGACAATTTCAATCACAGCAGAACCTATTCCTTTAACAATAAATACGAATGGTGTAGCCCTAGTTGCTGGAACAAGAGTCACCCTAGATACAGTTGTTTATGTTTTTCAACAAGGGGCAACAGCAGAAGAAATTTGTTTGGCATATCCATCATTAAATTTAGTAGATGTTTATGCAGTTATTGTCTATTATTTAAGGCATCAAGAAGAAGTAGAAAAGTATTTGCAGGAACGACAAAAAATAGCACAAGAAGTACGTCAAAAAAATGAGACTAAATTTTACCCTCGAAGAATACGTGATCGCTTACTTCAACGTCGCGTAGGGTAATAAATTATATTAAAATTTACCGCTGATGAAAATTTTAATAATAATATTGTTCGGGGTTTATTACGGCAGATGCCTGACTTAGATATTGTTAGAGTTCAAGATGTTGCTTTGTTGGGTGCTGATGACCCAACTGTATTAGAATGGTCTGCACAGGAAGGGCGAATATTGTTAACACATGATGTGACAACAATTACACAATATGCCTACAGAAGAGTAGAAGTTGGTGTACCTATGCCAGGAGTATTTGAAGTTAGTTTAAATACTCCTATTGGTAGGGCTATAAAAGATATTTTGTTATTAGCAGAATGTAGTTTTGAAGGGGAATGGGAAGGTCAAGTTCGTTATATTCCATTGTAAATTTTGCTGCTTTTTTTTCTTTTCATTATTACAATAATTACACTGATGAAAATGGAAAGCGCCACGAAAATATTACCGACTGGAGTCTGCAAAAATTCCAAACTTATTACAACAACAAGAAAATCAAAAAAATCGACATCTTCCACTACACCTACGCCGTCTTACACCACCCCACTTACCGACAAAAATACGAACAAAACCTCAAACGAGAATTTCCCCGCCTCCCCTTCTACGAAAATTTTCAAAAGTGGGTAAAATGGGAAAAAAATTAATCGACTTACACATTAACTATGAAACTATTAAACCTTTTCCATTAACCCGCATCGACTTACCAACTCCCGACAACTCATCCACTCCTAAACCAAAACTTAAAGCAGATAAAACCAAAGACAAAATATTAATAGATACCATCACAACATTAGAAAAAATTCCCAAAATTGCCTGGGAATATCGCCTCGGAAACAGGAGTGCTTTGGAATGGGTATTAGATCAATATAAAGAAAAGAAACCCAGAGATAAAACCATCGCTGAAAAATTCAATACCTATCATTTTGCTGACTATAAAGAAACAGTTATTGACCTACTACAAAAAGTTTGTACCGTTAGTGTCGAAACTATGAAAATTATTCAGAATATGGAAACTGAGTAGGGGTTTGGTCTCCAAACCCCTCTGCAAATTTATTGCCTACTCCCCAATAGAGACAAATCAGAAATAAACATTTGATACTACCCTCGGCGCGCCCTTTCCCAGACCTCTGACTCACTTTTCCATACTCCAGAAATTACTAACTCAAAATTTCTATTGCCTACTCCCCAATAGAGACAAATCAGAAATAAACATTTGATACTAACGCCAGAGTTGACTCTTCCCACCCCCGACAAATTTTTCCCATACTCCAGAAAATGCTAGGCAGAAATTCTTATTGCGTATATCGCAATAGAGACAAATCAGAAATAGAAATTTGATACTAACGCCAGAGTTGACTCTTCCCACCCCCGACAAATTTTTCCCATA
>NZ_JBNHEP010000149.1:65582-68796 GCF_050015995.1 Dapis brunnea BLCC-M229
CTCCAGAAAATGCTAGGCAAAAATTCTTATTGCGTATAGCGCAATAGAGACAAATCAGAAATAGAAATTTGATACTAACGTCGCGCTTGACTCTTCCTACCCCCGGCAAATTTTTCCCAGAAATCAGAAATTAGTAGGTAAAAATTCCTATTGCCCTATACACAATAAAAGCTCAAACTATTCTCAATTCTCTGAAAAATTCTCTTTTCAGAACCACAAAAGTAAACATTATCCACCCAAATAAATTAAGATGCTCAAAGCAATTTTGTTTGACCTCGATGGCACCCTAGCAAATACAGATCCTTTGCATTACCAGACCTGGAAAGAAATTTTAAATAATCACACAATAGCAATTGACCATAACTTTTATAAACAATATATTAGTGGTAGAACTAATCCAGCAATTATTCAAGATTTACTACCAAAACTATCAACCATAGAAGCAGAAGAATTAGCAAATCAGAAAGAAGCAAAATTTCGAGAAATTGCCTTGAACTTAAAACCATTAACAGGATTATTAGAATTTATTGAATTGCTTGAAAACCAAAAACTTCAGAAAGCAGTCGTGACAAATGCACCGCCAGAAAATGCTGAATTTATGCTAGATGTTTTGCAGTTAAAAGATACTTTTCCATTAGTAATATTAGGTGGAGTAATGACTGTGGGAAAACCAGATCCTGCACCTTATAAATTATGTTTAGAAAAATTGGAAATTTCCCCAGAAGAGGCAATTGTTTTTGAAGATTCTCGTTCGGGAATTAAGTCGGCAGTAGGAGCAGGAATTTACACAGTAGGAGTTGCTTCTACCCATGAACCTGAATCTTTATTAGAGGTAGGAGCGAGTATTGTTATTAATGATTTTAGCGATGAAAAACTACAGCAACTTTTAGATAGTTGGAATATTTATGGTACCTAGCAATAAGCTTTTAACCTTTTAAATTAGTTTTAGCTTACTGAACAGGCATCAAGAGTTATATTATGTTTTGATAATCAGTTACAACTCACGGGGTGACAAGCTGGTTGAAAGCTATATATAGAAAGGGATTTACCTTATTAAAAGTAAATGTCGGTAAATCCCAACTATTATTGAATCAAAAAATCACCAAAATTTTGAAGGTAAGCACATATAATTTACTCGCATATAAAAAACAGAAATATCGTCAAAAATCTGTTGTAGAGAAATGGTATATTCTCACCAATTTATCATCTGCTAGAAAAGTTAAAAAAATATATAGCCAGAGAATGGGGATAGAAGCAATGTTTAAGGATTATAAAAGCGGTGGTTATAACCTAGAAGCATCTAAGGCCAATGAAACTAGACTGAACAATCTAATTTTATTAATAGCTATTTCATATACAATTAGTTCATTTCAAGGAAAAAAAATTAAAAATAAAGGGGTTCAATAATATATATAAAGAACTAATGAAAAAGGTATAAAATAAAGAATAAATAGTAGTTTTTTGTAGGATTATGTAGGATTTATTGGGAAATAAATGATAATTTTATCTGGGAATTAGTAGAAAATTTAATGAGGCTTAATCCTCATAAATTTATATATTATCGCAGGGGAGTAAAAGCGATGAATACAGTGGTTAATTAGACTGTAATTTTTGATTAACGATAAATTAATAAAAGTGAGTTTTTTCATCATATTATTCTCCAGTGTAGGTTGGAATAATAATTCAACCTGAGCGAGGGGGTGTACAGGGAAAACGCATCTAATTTTTTTGACAAATGACCAAAATTACAATTTGAAAATAGAATATGCGATATAGCTGCCGCTAGGCTCCGCCAACGCGTTTGCGTAGCATTCCGTAGGAAAGCGGATTGGAAGTCTATCGCTTCTCAAATCACTGTCAAAAAATACCAAAATTTTCAAGAATTAAAAGTCTCAAATCAATTCAATAATTAATACTTAAAAAATCCTAATTAAGTGTGGAGTGTTAGATATTTATGAAGGATAATTAAGGAAAAGAAAGTACACAAAGTGATTATTGTAAACCAGAATTAGCTCATGGTCGTCAGGAATATCGATACTATTATATGGTGAGTAATATTGCTGAACAAGTAGATCCATTTGGGGAATGGAAAAATCTCAAATCAATTGGCGCAAGTCGATTACTTTCGTTTTGAAAAAGATGAAAAAAGAACTTGTGAACGAAGATATTATATCAGTAGTTTATCGAATAATGCTGAACTTTTAGCTGAAGCTATTCGTAGTCATTGGGGAATTGAAAATCAATTAAATTGGGTTTTAGATGTTCAATTTCAGGAAGATTGTTCTAGAATTAGAACAGATAATTCTCCAGAAAATTTGGCAGTAATTAGACAAATAGCATTAAATTTATTAAACCAGGAAAAAACTTTCAATAATTAATAATTATTAATTAATAATTACCTCTCCTTGAAAATAAGAGGATTGACTCAAAGGAAAAATTTTTCTTGTTTCTCCTTTAAACGAGAGGCTTTAAACCTTAATTTTTCGGTAAAAAATGGAATAAAAAATAAACGAAAAAGGGCTGGCTGGAACAATGATTACCTCCTCAAAGTTTTATTCAGCTCATAATAAATTCTGAATGTAAATAAGTAAAAATATTGGGGAATGGAATTTTATTCTCCTGTACATTAGGAGAATTATTATTGATTTTAGTTTGATTATTTAAAAGTGATTACAGACAGTAATATCGACAATAAAAGTTAAATAATAATCTTATATCTATCAAGAAATTGAGTGATTGCAGACTGCAATCTTGGTAAAAAAACAAAAATAAAAAATGAGTAAATTAGACTGAATGCAGACAGTGATATCACCCATAAATACTCCATTATCACTGCCAATTTTATTGAACAATAGATCAATGCTATGTGTTGGTGTGGGTGAGCTTCGCGATACTGTTGATGAACTTAATAAAATAGATAGATTCGCGAATATTATCCGCGAATCTAGTAGTTCACTCCGATCTCTTCCACGGTGACAAAAACTCCGTTCTCTATCTACTTCCAGGACTGATTATTAAGTCAATCATTGAAGCGTGATCTCATTATAGGCGAGTGCCCCTAATAATTGCTAGTACCAAGCTCCGAAATCTATGCTATGACTATAAAAATCTGCGATTGACTGACAATTATTATTCACTCTATTTGCTTATTGTCACCATCTTTCATTGTGTGTTGTCACTCTTTGATATCGCTCCCTAATCAGGAGCTAACTGG
>NZ_JBNHEP010000150.1:0-17879 GCF_050015995.1 Dapis brunnea BLCC-M229
TATTGCGTATAGAGCAATAGTCAGAAAATTCCAATATTCATCCACATCCGGCAGGTGCTTAAGAAAATGATTTAACTATTGCGTATAGAGCAATAGAAAAATAGTGGATAATGAATAATACAGCAGTTTCCGCGCGTTATGAGGTACACCCAGAAGCGGGCAAGATGCCCGCACTGCAATATTTTCACCATTCACCTTGTACCTCATTTGCCCGAAATCTGCTGTAAATAATGAATAGTGGATAATAAAAACTATCTCTAATTATCAATTATCAATTAAGCAGGTAAACAAAATTAATTACACATTTTAGAGAGTAAGAGTTTTACTCCATTAAGCATTGTTTGTGTAAATAATTCTGTGTAGGTGCCGATCAATTATCAATTATCCATTATTTAAAATGCTTGATAATTGCATCAGCAAATTCAGAACATTTCAAAGCTGGTACAGGTGGTTCCATTAACCTTGCTAAATCATATGTCACCTCACCATTAGAAATAGCAACCTCAAGACCTTTTTTAATCAAATCTGCAGCTTCTTGCCAACCCATATATTCCAACATCATTACACCAGAAAGAATCAAAGAACCAGGATTTACCCTATCCAAACCAGCGTGTTTTGGAGCCGTACCATGAGTAGCTTCAAAAATAGCACATTCATCACCAATATTAGCACCAGGACCCATACCTAAACCACCAACAATAGCCGCAGCAGCATCAGATAAATAATCCCCATTCAAATTCATAGTTGCCAGAATAGAATACTCCCCTGGTCGAGTTTGAATTTGTTGGAAAATACTATCAGCAATTCGGTCATTTACCATAATTTTCTCTTTCCATTTTCTCTCCCCATGACTATCCCAAATAGCTCCCAATACATCCTCAACCTCTTGGCAAATTTCAGCTTGTTTTTCTGGAGTTAAAGCATCATAACCAGGGTCAATTTTTCGAGCATTTTCCTCACTACTAATATTAGGATTTTCCTCCTTATTAGAAAGTATCCAAGATTCTCTTTCAGTAACACATTCTTGACGAAATTCTGTAGTTGCTAATTCATAACCCCAGTCACGAAATGCGCCTTCGGTGTACTTCATAATATTACCCTTATGTACCAAAGTCACCATTTGTTTAGACTTAGGTAAACGCAAAGCATTTTGGATAGCACGTTTTACCAGACGTTGGGAACCAGTTTTACTTACAGGTTTGATCCCAATACCAGAGTCGAGACGAATTTGCTTTTTGCCATGTTCGGGAGTAGCAGGAATTAAATCCTTGTTTAAAATGTCAATCAACTTACTAGCAATATCAGTTCCCTCCCGCCATTCTATTCCTAAATAAATGTCTTCCGTATTTTCCCGATAAATTATGACATCTAACTTTTCCGGTGTTTTGTGAGGAGAAGGCGTACCCGCGTAATATCTACAAGGACGAACACAAGCATATAGATCGTTAATTTGACGTAATGCCACATTTAGGGAACGAATACCTCCACCTATCGGAGTTGTTAAGGGACCTTTGATGGCAATACCATATTCTTTAATAGCAGCGAGGGTATCTTCCGGCAAATATTGGAAAGTGCCATATTTGTCACACGCTTCGTCACCAGCGTAGACCTTAAACCAATTGATTTTACGTTGATCTCCGTAGGCAGTAGCGATCGCCGCGTCAAAGACTTTTTGAGATGCTGGCCATAAATCTACCCCAGTACCATCACCCCGAATAAATGGGATAATGGGGTCGTCTGGAACATTAGGTTGACCGTTGCTGAAACTGACCTTAGACCCTGTAGTTGGGGGAGTTATTTTTTCGTACATACCTTGATAATCTAGCTTACAATACTTTCCTTTGTGTCCAGATTATCAATCTATAATGACATATCTTTAAATATACATAAGATTTTTTTAGAATTTAAAGAAGGAAGAAGGAAGGAGAGAAGAAAGAGTTTAATTATTTTTGTAGATTTTTCCAGGAAAAAAGTAACATAAATAGCAGAATTTTTACTAATATAATATATTGGCAAAGTATGAGATTATGTCTGCCACTCTCTAAAAAGCTGTTTATTTAATTAGATTATTATGGTTTATTTTAGTATTTCATTATTGACTCAAGGTTTTAATTCAGTTATAAAAATAGCATAATTAACTGGTTTCATAGAGTCTTTCAATGTCAAAATAGACAGATAGATTGACACAGAGTTAAATTCAGGTATTAAACACTTAGAAAATAGTGAAAGAACTAATGATATTGAGCGAAAAAAAATTTGTAGATAAAGCATATGAGTGTTTTACAAAGGCTCTGAGTATGAAAAAAAATGAACAATTATTCTTAGCATATGTTGGGTATATTTATTGTCTTGGTTGTATGAATGAAAAAGAAAATATGAGAGTCGCCCTAAAATATTTTTCATGCAAACATTTCCAGCTTAATTTTTGGAGTTCTATAAATTTCTAGGAATAATTTGTAGATATTTTTGTTTCTAGTAGACAATACTTACTTTTTAACCTTATTTATAGCGGTTTTCACAAAGTTAGACTACAGAAAAAAGATAAGTATGCTTGAAGTTTGATAAGTTACAGCTCTGATAGTTGTATTCTATATTAATGAAAACCGCATAATTAATGCAGTCGGAATGCTTGCTTGATTGTTCTTGTTGCAGTTTACAGGAGGGCGAGATTTTATCTAGGAATAATAATTGTAAAAATTGTACCTTGCCCAACCATAGAATTATAGGTAATCTTGCCACCGTGTTTTTATGTGACGATTTGATGGGCGATCGCCATCCCCAAACCCGTTCCTTTTCCGACTTCTTTTGTTGTAAATCCCTGATCGAAAATGCGTGCTTTCACTGCTTCTGGCATTCCCGTCCCATTGTCATAAATTTGCACGATAACACTCTTTTTCTTTTCACTTAATGCCGTTTTCATGGTAATGCGATTGTGTTCTTTTTCTATCTCTTTATAGGTTTTTCCAGCATTACTTTGATCTAAAGCATCGATCGCATTGGCCAATAAATTCATAAACACTTGATTGAGTTGTCCGGGATAGCATTTTATTTCTGGAATATCGCCATAGTTTTTCACAATTTCAATAGCGGGGCGTTCTTTGTTGGCTTTGAGGCGATATTTAAGGATTAAGAGGGTACTATCGATACCATCATGCACATTAAACTCAGTTTTATTATAGGTATCCGTGCGAGAAAAGGTTCGCAGAGATTTACTAATATTGCGAATTATATCGCATCCTGCTTGCATCGATGCAATCAGTTTTGGGAAGTCTTCAGCAATAAATTCTAGATCTAGGTCTTCAAGTTCTTCGACGATTTCATCGGAAAGCTGGGAATGTTTTTGATAGAGAGAAAGTCCTGCTAATAAATTTTGCACATATTCTTGTGCAGCGCTGACATTCCCGCCAATAAACCCAATGGGATTGTTGATTTCATGGGCAATCCTGGCGACCAGATTCCCCAAAGTTGCCATTTTTTCACTTTGTACTAATTGCAACTGTGCTTGTTGCAAATCTATTAAAGCTTGTTGTTCTTTTTCGTATAGTTGGGCGTTTTGCAGCGCTATTGCGGCTTGGGAACAGAGCAAATTCAAAACTTCGATGCGATCGATGGTAAATGCCCCCCTGGCTTGATTATTTTCCAAGTAGAGAATGCCGATTAGTTGACCTCGGTCAATTAAAGGCAGACATAATACAGACTGGGGTTGATGCTGTTGGATGTAGGCATCTCCAGCATAGTCGTTGACTTCTTTGGCATTCTCTAGGACGAGATGCTCGTTAGTGTTTTTCACTCGATTGATGAGGGTTAAAGGCACATTGTGACTGGTCTCAACAGGAATGTTCATAACAGACATTTCCTCTCCAGTCGCATGGGCTGCCAACATAAGAATATCTTCTTCAAAGAGCATGAGGGCAACGGTTTCGGCTCCAGCATTTTCTTGAATTACTTGCATTAAGTTAGCGATGGTGCGCTCAAGGTCGATTTCTTCGGAAAGGCTGCGGGATGCTTTCATGAGGGCGGCTAAATCTAACAGTTTTCCGGTGGAGGTATTGGTGCTAGTGCTGGAAACCGTTCCTTTAGTAAGAGTAGCTATCATGCTGTTGGCAGTCAAACCCAATTGTTCTCTTTGGAGAATGGGGGATAGCAGTTGAGGATAGCGTTTCTCTAGATCGTCGGTTTTAGCTTTGGCTCCCCACTTAGTATAACAATAATAGGCTTTTTGCAAATATGCCTCGGCAATGGTTTCTTTGCCCCATTCAAGGTAGAATTTAGCAGCGAGTTCGTTGGCTAAAGCTTCTTCTTGGATATATTCATTTTCTTTTGCTCCAAAAATGGCGCGATCGTATAGTTCCATCGCTTCCAATTTCTGTCCTAATACTTGACATTTTTCCGCTTCTACCAAATCTACTTTATGTTGATAATTCATCGGAGCATGATTTGCCCACTGCTGTTGTAACTTAATTTGGTTTTCTGTGACCTTTTCTATTGTATCTGATGTCTTCGATGGGAGAAAGCGGAACATTGCTATCAGGCTCAAAGAATCATAAAAATAAAATACAGGTTCAGTAGCCGCTCCTAGAGTAGCCACTAAATATTTTCTGCCTTCCACCGCATGATATCGAGCGGATTCCACTTCCCCAAGCAAATAAGCTAGCATTAGCTTATACAGGTGGAAAAAATATAGCCCCCATAAGTCATTAGCTGCCGTTAGATCTGGAATTAATTCTTGTTCTTGGAAAGCTTTTCCAGATAAAATCAAGGGCGTTTCTGGATTCTCTAGTAAATTTAAAATAGATTGCCAATAAATTCGACACCAATTTCCTGTTGTTAATTGATTGAATTGGACTAACGAATTACAATACGAGCGAACTTGTGGCTCTAAACTTTCTAGGGGCTGACCGCTCAAAAAAGAATACAGACAAAAGGCTTGAGCTGCATAACCGACAAATTCTAAGTTACCAACTTCTAAAGCCGTTGTATAAGCTTCTTGTATCAAAGGTAGCGTTTTTTTGAGATGAGACTGACGATGCAAAAGAAAAAGCGTAAAGACGAACAATATCCGTGTTTTGAACATTTTTGCATTGAATTTCGATACTATTTTAAGGGCTAATTGCCCAAATTTTACTCCTTTTTCTATTTGTTGAAAGCTACTTAGAATAACCCCATAACTAACATAGCCATAACTAGCTTCAGGGGTATTACCAAATTGTAGGGATAGTCTAACGGACAAGGTAACAAGAGATAGATGTAATGGAGGAGCTGCAATATAAGTTGCAGGCATAATACTCGTCGCAATTTCAAGAATAACGATTTGTTCGCGGTTTGTCATTATTGGTAGATCAAGCAAGTTTTCAAGATATTGATCTCCAATTATTAGCTCAATTTCAGCAATCTCGTTTTTCGTGTCTTCTAGTGTGGGAGATTCAGGAAACATTATCCCCATCTGCTCCAAGAAATTTTGTCCGATCCTAATGGCTTCAATGAGTTTATTTTGGGTAACATATGCTTCAATTTTAATACGATAAACCGTTGCCTGTTCTATTAAAGATTTTGCCTCCAGAATCACTGTTTCAATATACCGTTCCATTGCCGTAAAATCGCCACATAGAGAAGCAAATTCCGCAGCTAAGTTATGGAAGATTAAACTGATTTTATATTGAGACTGCCAAGGGTTTTCTCCAAGCAAATAGAGTCCGATATTCGCATATTCTCGACCAGCTTGATAGGCTGTGGACGATAGAGCTTTGCGACAAGCAATAAGATTCAGTTGAGCCAGTTCATCTCGCTTGTTTTGCTCGGTGATTAATGTCTTGCCATAGTTTAATTGACCAATTAAATCGAAAATTCGCTCTTCTCTATTTTCTAAGGGAATGGTTTCAAGTAGGAGTTGTCCGATACGATAATGAGTGATTTCTTTTTGCTCTTCAGGAATCAAAGAATAGGCTGCTTGTTGGACGCGATCGTGTAAGAAGCGATAACCGACGGCAATGCTATCCACTTTTTCTTCGTCTTTTTCCCTTCCTTGGAAAAACTTGTAGGCTTCTCCGAGCGGTAGCACCATCCTTTCCTGCAGAGCAGGCCAAAGTTCGGCAGCCACTTCCTCTAAAGCACTTTCCCGAACGATCGCCAACGTCTCCAAATAAAATTGGTTACCAATGCAAGCCGCCAACTTCAATATCTCTTGCGTCGCCTCCGGTAGCTTTTGCAAGCGTCCCGCCATAAATTCCACCACATCATCCGTAAGTGCTGCATCTTGTACCTTCACCAAATCGCATTCCCAATATCCCCACTGGCGATTAAATACAATTAATTGATCTTCATATAATCCTTTTAAGAACTGGGTGGTAAAGAACGGGTTACCTTTGGTTTTCCTATAGATTAACTCTGTAAAAGGAGCAGCTAGTTCCATCGTACAACTGAGCGTTTCCGCCACTAACCGATTGACATGATCTTGAGCCAAGGGAGCCAGAGTAATGGTTGAAATAACTGCTTCTTGTTCTCTTGGTGCGCGTTCCCTCTCTTGGTCATCATTCCCTCTCTTGGTGCGCATTCCCTTGCGCCTGTCGCCGACGCGGGGTCGCACCGCTTGCGTCTTACGCCGACGCGGGGTCTGACCGCTTGCGTCTTGCCTCTTGCAGAGGAGCTGCCTCCTGCGGAGGAGCTGCGCTAACGCTAACGCCGACGCAGGGTCGCACCGCTTCTCTAACTCTGCTAAAGTTAACATCAGAGGATGAGCAGGAAAGACTTCGTTATCTCTATATGTCCCCAGCAAAAGTAAATAGCCCGTCTCATTATCTCTCATTAATACGTTCATCAGATTTAATGATGCCGAATCTGCCCATTGCAAATCGTCTAAAAACATCACTAAGGGATGTTCTTTTGTGGTGAAAACTGCAATAAACTTTTGAAACAGGAGATTAAATCGGTTTTGGGCTGCATTCCCGGATAATTCTGGGGCGGGGGGCTGTTTACCAATAACCTTTTCTAGTTCCGGGATCACATCAATGATAACTTGTCCATTAGTCCCTACCACTTTCAGGATTTTGGTTTTCCATTTTTGCAGTTCGGCATCGGATTCTCCGAGTAATTGCTCCATCAAACTCCGGAAGACTTGCACGAAGGCATTGAAAGGAATATTTCGATTGAATTGGTCGAATTTTCCTTTTATAAAGTATCCTTTTTGTTGAGTGATAGGTTTATGAACTTCATTAACAACTGCTGTTTTCCCGATACCGGAATATCCTGCTACTAACATCAGTTCGGTTTGTCCTTCTGCTACTCTTTCAAAGGCATCAAGGAGCGTTTGTACTTCTTTTTCCCGTCCGTAGAGTTTTTCCGGGATTAAAAACCGATCGCTCCTATCCTGTTCTCCCAAGGCAAAAGGTTTTATTTTTCCAGTTTCTTGATATTGAACGTAACATTTTTTCAGGTCAAATTTTAGCCCTAAAGCACTTTGATATCGCTCTTCAGCATTTTTCGCCATCAATTTTAAAACTATATTGGCTAAGGGAGTCGGGATTTGGTACTCAGGAATTAGAGGAGGCGTTTTCGCTATGTGTGCGTGGACGAGTTCCAGGGGGTCTTCGCTTTCAAAGGGGAGTTTTCCCGTCAGGAGTTCGTAAAAGGTCACTCCTAGGGAATAAAAATCGCTGCGATAGTCTATCCCTCGATTCATCCTTCCAGTTTGTTCGGGAGAAATATACGCAAGGGATCCTTCTAAGACATTAGGAGTTTGCAAACTTTGGGTTTCTTTCGGAAGTAATGATGAGATACTAAAATCTATTAATTTTACTTGTTTTGTTTCCGGATGAATTAAAATATTGGCGGGTTTGATATCTTTATGAATGATGCAATTTTGATGGAGATAGTGCAGGATATCTGCTAGTTGAAGAGAAATTTCCAAAACTTGTTCGATGGACATAGAGAATTGGCGCTGATATTCTGCTAGGGAAATGTTTCCTATATCTTCCATTATTAGAGCATAACCATTCTTGTAAGGCTCTAGGGCGTATGGTTTGACAATACCGGGGATGTCGAGATTTTTGGCGATCGTGTAGTGATTGTGAAATTGCACTAACTCCTTAAAGGAGGGATATTCATTCCGCATCAATTTGACAATAACTGGTTGCCCACTCTCCATATTTCGACCACGATAGACGAGGGTCTGAAGGCTTTCGTGGATGAGTTCAAGCACTTGATAATTGGCAACTTTAATTGTTTTTGTCTCAATCATTGGCTCGATTTGTTCGTCCCTGAGTCTAATTTTTTTCCTCCTCAGCCTAGTTTACTTCATTTTTTTCCGAAAGTCCAACTATGGCGCTACGCGCAAGTCAAAAGTTAAAAGTAATCTCTGAGTGAGTTTCAGGATTTATCAATGCCCTAACCTTTGCTTCGACTGCTATATTAGGCATCTCCGCAAAATCAATACATTGTAATAATAATCAAAAAATTAATTTTTGGTAGTGAGTCAAGGAAGTGTGGGAATGGTATAATAAAAACTTATCTCAAGGTTGGTTGAAGACCCGCGCTCTCCGGTCAGGGGAGCGTCGGGATGAAAACCAATCAATGTTGCGGTATTTACAGCAGTGTGCTATAGTCGAAATATATGGCTGCTGGACTAGCAGTGTCAGCGCCAGTCGCTCATGGGGGAGACCCCCAAGACCGCGCTGGCTTGTCTGTGGAGCGACCGTAAGACCGGAAAGAGGTTCGGCCTCAGAGGCAGGTGCGATGTTAGCGCAGCTCCTCTGCAAGAGGCAGCAGAAAGCCCCTATCAGTGATGGAGCGGGAATCCCGCGTTGTCGCATAAGCGCAACGTCGGGAGGATGTCAATCTAAATACTTTCTATACTTATGAAATGTCTTCTTTGTGGCCATCACAAAGTTCAAGCATTATGGAAAAACTAGCAAAGGTAGTCAAAACTATTGCTTCCGAGATTCCCTTAACTTTGTGGGCGGGTAAATTATCTGCCATTCTCGTCTGCTTCAGGCCACAATTGAGGCACAAGCATTTGCCTGGGCAAAAGTCGGATTCCCTGACTATTAATTAATGGCGTTGCTGATTTGAGGTATGAAATTCTACTTTGGGTAAATTTTAAGCGAAAACAATAGTGAAAATTATACCTATTTCTTCCTATTTAGTCAGAAAAAACTCCTTTCTACCTACTGACTCCTGACTCCTGACTCCTGACTCCTGTGAAATCATACATTTATTCAGCAACACCACTATTAATTAATAAATTGAAGTAGCTCTAATTGATTAGTCTTAGCAACTATTTCTACTAATTTTTGCCATTCTTTCAGTGAATCTGAACCTTCTCCCATTGGTTTAAAATATGTAGGCCAAACTTGCGATCGCACCTCATATAAAAATACAGGCCATTCATTTTTTACTTCTTCTCCTCGTAATACTTGATCGATAAATTCTTCTACGGCAGCAAACACAGCTAATTTCGGTTCTGATGATAAATCTGCTAAAGCTTCTTGACATTTATAAACAGTTTCTTGATGCAATTGTTCTAAATTTTCTAGCACTTCTTCGGCAGTAGGTTTTGCAGATAGTCGGAGGGAAGTATCATCAGGAGTTAAGTCATCTAAATGTTGCCTAATTCGATAATGAAAGTTTACTTCATAAGACATTTCAAAGTTCCATAAATTTTGGAAAGCACGGCGTAAATTAATTTGTTCTTCAGATACTTTTTTCTCAGCAATAATTTTCAGATACTCAGGACTTTTAGTCGTACTTAAACCTGCTAAATTTCCTGGTGCTGTTAATACTTGGCTGACCTGATATTTGGCATCATCAATCAATTGTTTTAAGCCATTATCTAGAGAATTAAAATGTCGAGTTAAATGAGTCCTAATTTTATGCAAATATTCCGCATAAACAATTTCCCAAGAACCCTTTTCTCGATGTCTAACTTTAATTTCTTGTAGATTAGGAATTCCTGGCTCTTCTTTACAAGCTTGAATTGCTGCCTCTACTTGAGGTTTAAAAAAATCTTTGTCTACTAAATAACGTTGTTGTTTAAAATTCTCCAGCAATTCCATCAAACCAACTGATAAGTTACTCATCAACTGATTATATAGAGGTAGAAATACTCCCATTTCATTTTGATTAGCATTAGGAGTAGCTAAAGCCTGACGCGCCTTTTCTATTTCTATCTGTACAGTTTTTTGTAATTCAATAATCCGCTCTTGACAAGAAGCAGCATATTTTCGGTCTAAACTCTGAATTTTACTAGCTAAATAATTTAAAACAGTATCTAATATTTTCTCATGAGCTGCTTCCACATCGGCACAATTAGCAATAATACAATCCACTAAATTCAGATGTTTTTTGCTCAAGTCGCCAGCCAAATCCTGACAATTATTCAAATTATCACCATTGGCAGAATTAGCATTAGTTTGATTGAGAATCATAAACGACCACAAATCCAAAGGCAAATCGACAATTGCTGCCCTAGCTGTGTCATAAAGTCGCACATCAACATCTGCCCAATAATCACCTCTGCCACTAGGCATTCTCACAAATAAAACAGCATCAATATCTTGACTTAATGTCTGAATTAATCTTGCTTCATCCCCAACACCAGTATCACCTAATCCCGGCATATCAACTAATGCAATTTGCCCGACTTCAGTATTAGGAAAAGGGCAAGTAATTTTCACTTCTTTAACTGCCAAATAATTAAAAAATATACGCTGACCATCAGCAGTATCTTGAGCAACATATTCCCGAATTTCATTACTAGAAATACGCTTGGGTGGAGAATTTAATAACCCCACATATTTATCAATATTATTGTGATATCGAGTCAAATGTTCATACATTGCACCCGGTTCCGCATACCCAGGGAAATTTTCTGGCAATGGTGGTAAAGGTTTAGAAGCAAATTCCACCAAACTATTAGGTTTCGCTCCCAAATGTAGCTTTTCATAATAGGGGGCAATAATTTCATCTAAAAACGAGCGTTCGGAATAAAAAGAAACCTCGCCGTAAGTTGCAACGTTGGGGTTATGACGAATAGTGCTACGCACACCCGTACAATGTTGGCGATCGCCATCGGGAATTTCCGTAGTTGTCAACCCAGTCAAGCTTTGTAAAAGACGACTTTTTCCTTGTCGAGCACGACCAACCACCCCAATATTCAGAGTATCGCGGGAAAAACGCACCTTCAATTTTGCCAATGCTTCTAATTCTGTAGCTATTTTCAAGTACAACGCCAGAAAATCAATTTCCGCAAGTCTACCTCGAATTTTACGATCTTCTATTTGTGTAATTAATTGATTACGTTGAGATTCAAGAGCGTGTAATGCAGGGGTCAGTTCCCTAAGATTTGTTTCTGCGCGTTCAATTTTCTGAACCAGGGGACGACGCTTATCAATAATATTCCTAATAGTTTCAGTTCTATTTCCCATAACACAACTAACTCCTATATGAAAATTTGAGCAGGATAGGAACTTGAATACTTTCAATATCCTTGTCTCTGAAGTTAGCTACAAATTATCTTCCCTAACTTCCGGTTAGTTGCAGATAAATCAAAAAGGAGTACAGTAAAAAAGACCTAACCCCCCAACCCCCTTCCCTACTAGGGAAGGGGGAGAATATTAATCAAATTAAATACTTTTGCGGATCGACCAACTAAAAATCTCTCTCCCCTCTCGCAGTAGGAGAGGAGTTGGGGGAGAGGTCTATAGCGGATCAATAAAAAAGACCTAACCCCCCGACCCCCGGAAGGGGGAGAATATTAATCAAATTAAATACTTTTGCGGATCGACCAACTAAAAATCTCTCTCCCCTCTCGGAGTAGGAGAGGAGTTGGGGGAGAGGTCTATATTCCTGCTTGAAGGAGAGATTTTCTCATTGGAACATCCTTACAAGATAGAAAAGGAATATTAATTTCTGGAGATGTCTAATATCATGTCCGGTTGAATAGTTATTATTAAGCTTGTAGTAGGGCTTTAGTCCTAAGATATAATGGGCTAAAGCCCTACTACAAACAAAAACTTTTTTATCACTCATTATCCGGACATGATATAATATCGTGTTAGGTAAAACACTAACTTTTTTAGAACTAAGACAAAATTCCAGGTTCTTTCTGCATAGGTAAAACGTCTAAGATGTCAGTTTCAGAACAATATTTCAGGTCTTCATAACATTCTAGACGCTGGAGACGTTTGCCATGACTAGCATGATTCATTAATTCATACAATTTTTCCTGCCACTGAAGATAGAGAGACATAGCTCCGAATACTTCATCATTACCTATAGTTTCATCTAGGGGAGAATTCGTTTCTGTAAGTAGACTGTGAGCGATCGCCCCTGCACAAACGGTATCTTCTAGGGAATAACTACCTTCCCATCCGGAACCTAAGACCCAAATTGTTTCTGGTTGATTTTCCTTGAGATATTCAACTACTGAGCGACGGTTAACAAGAGCTGCAGCGAGAACAACCTTAGAATTTTGAATACGTTTAAGACAACGAGTACCATTAGTAGTAGTCATAAATAAGCGTTTGCCTTTGACTACTTCCGATCTGAAATTTAAGGGTGAGTTACCTTCGTCACAACCCTCCACTTTTTTACCACCTCGTTCCCCGACACGAATGCGTTTATCCGCAGGCCATTTTTCGCTGACTGCCATTAATTCTTCAACGTCGCTAAATACTTGTACTGCTTCTGCACCTGTATGGATAGCAGTGGCCATTGTTGTTGTCGCTCTGAGGACATCAACTGCGATCGCGCAGTCTGGCATATTTTCCGTGGGGGTTTCTTCAGGAGTATGGTATACGAATATTTTCACGATTTACCTATAAGTAATAGTGCCGACTAAATTATTGTATTGCTTTATGTTGAAATTTATTTTATTTCTCTATTCAGGTTTAAATCTGGAGAATTTAAAGTCCTCCTTGGAAGTATAAAAGCTCATGGTATTGGTTTGACTCTGAATGCTACAAGTAATTTAATTCTTAACGAAAGTCCCTCAAATCCTGGAGTAGAAGCTATTCATTCACATCTGGACTTAAATCTATAAGTCTTTAGGTTGATAGAGGGGTGGCGCATGGCTAAAGTGACATCAAGAAGAACAGCAATTAGACATCTCCAACTTACCATTCAATCACCAAGGACTACCAACCATAGTAAACCCTGCCCAATAATAAGGATGGGAAAACTTCTGATTTTGAATATTTGCCAATTCGGGAGGTAAAGACATTTCCCCATCACTTACTGAACCCCTTAAAATACCTTTTTCTATTACAACTTTACCCTTCAACATTGCTACTTGTGCTTCTCGTAATGCCTCTGCTTTAATATTAACATTACCTAAATGAGAGTAAAATTCTGTCATTAATCCTAATGTTGCCTCATCATTCACGAACCATAAACTACCCACAGCAGATTTGACTCCTGTTGCTATTGCTAATCCGGCAAAACCTAACTCATAATTTTTATCTCCCACCGCTGTACGACAAGCAGATAATACTAACAGTTCAATTTCAGGATTATTCCATCCTAATTCTCCTATTTGATTCAATTGTAATTTATCATCCCATAGTTGAATATAAGATTTACTTACATCTCCACTTATAAATTCGGCATGGGTAGCTAAGTGAATAATAGAATATGGATAATTTTGATGTTGATAAATCAGATTTTGGCGGGTAAATTCTTGATTAAGGAAACTATTTCCTTCCCATAATTTTTCTGTAATTGTTGTTAATTCTACTGATACTGCTGGTAAGGGTGGTTGGTCAGAAAATTTACTAGCTCCCATTGCTAAAACTTGAGTATTTTCTAGGGAATTATAGTTGTGATTAATTAAGCTGAAACTGGGAATTAAACTGAAATTATATTTCTCAATTAAAAATTTTTCTCCATCATGTAATGCTGCCAAAGGTAAGAAACGAAAACCACTATCAATACTAAATAATAATGTGTCAATATTAGCTTTTTCTAGTTCTGTAGCAATTGGAGCAATTAACCAGTTGTATAATTTTTGGGCTAATGGTAAATAACTGGTGGTATTACTATTCCTAAAGTCAGTAATTTCTCCACTAAATATTATAGCAGTATTTCGTAGTTGTTCCCTGTTTACTCCAGGAACAGTTTTGAGAATAGGTTTACCTTTTTGGGTCAATAAGATAATTTGTAATTGGTCTTGGTAAACATTAATATAGATAACTGCTGATTTTTTTCCTGTCTGACGCTGGATATCTACTAAAATGTTTTGAATATTTTCTGGATTGACTAATTGTTCTTTAAAGTCTTCCCCCAAATAATCTGAATATTCTTGGATACGATTTTTTTCTAACATTGTTACCACTGCTTCCGAAGTAGTATCTGAGGAAAGATTTGGAATAAAATTAGCAGTATTAGAGTTTGATAAATTATTGGCTTTTAAGAAATCTGTATAAGTTATAAATGATGGCATATCTGTAGTTAAATTTGTTTGTTGAGTAAAACGATAAATATTCTGATTCCAGAACGGATATAGAAATTTTTGTCTAGGAATAAAAGTATTAAAAAAAGTTATTTCCTGCTTTATAGATGATTGAAAATTTATTTCTAAAGGTAGCTGATTAACAATATTATTTTGATAATTTTTTATTTGCAAAACCTCTTCCTCTTCCTTACTTTTTTCCCGATATTCGCTAGATGATGAAACGCTGATTTCTAGGTTTGTATCTAAAGACTTAGCTACAGGTAAAAATTGGGATAAAGATTCATTGATTTGAGTTATAAATGATATATTTGCTGTTGGTAAACTCCAGATTGATGCTAAAATACAATTCAGTAAAACTAAGGGTAAAAACAACTTTTGCCAACTGCAATAATTTAGAATTTTAATTAATTTGAACTGACCTTGATACAGTCTCAATAAATCTGCTTGTGTCATTGGTCTTGATTCAGTAAAATATTTGTACTTGTAGTGGCTGCTCTGCAATAAGTTTTGAACCACATTGCCTTTGTAGAGCCTTTCACAGCCACTGTCACAATCCGATCAGTTTTCCGATCGGATCGGGGCTTGACAAAATAAACATTATGAAGTAAAGACCTAGGAAAGTTCCGACCCAGGAGGCTAACTGATAACTAATAACTGATAACTGATAACTGTTCACTGAAAAAGCTGATAACTGAAATGACAAGACGGCAGAATACGTTGAAGGCTTCTGAGTCGGAATGCCAACAAATAAAACAACGAATTAAAGAACTTAATTGGAAAAGGGGAGAAAATAGTCAAGCACTTGTAGAGGCGAGTAAAAATTTAATATTTGACACAATTATTACGGGTTATGAAATTACTCTGGAAAAACTAGAAGAATTAATTGATGAAGAAGCGGTTTATATTCCTAAAACTCAGAAATCTGAATATCGCCAATTTAAGCAAAAAATCAAAAAATCAGCTAATCAAATAATCAGCAGCTTTCAATTAGAAGAGTTAATTGAATCAGATATTATTTTGGCTAAAAATGTTTCTTATCGGACTTGGAGTAATTTCCAAAAAGGAATTCCAATTGATAAATCGGCTTTTGTTGCTTATTGGAAAACTTTAGGTTTTGAAACAGAAATTATTCAAGAATTAGGCACTAAAAAAAATTCCTCAGATTTCCATAATCGTTCTACTCTGTTATATCGGATCTTACTAAGTGTAAATCATCGACCTCAAATCAATATTTTCCAAAATTTAGCCAAACATAAACGGCGAGTAGGCGGATTTTTCATCCAAGGAAATTGCCACTATTGTCGAGCTTGGTTAATGCGTAGAATTGAAATAGAAATTATTAAATATGGAGCAGCAGAAGTTAAAAAGTTAAGTTTTGACCTAGCTTCCGATCTAACAGAATTTTCTATTCCAACTATTTGGATGAAACTAGGAGCAGAGTTACAGCTAACAAGTGCAGATTTTATCCAAAAAAAGCATATTATTTTGGTATTCAAAAATGTAGAGACTTTAGACAAAAAGCGCTTAGAAGAATTATTAGAACAATTTTGGTTTCCTTTAGTTAAACAAATCCCAGCAGGTAAAAACTTTTTGATTATGTTTTTAGAAGACTGTGGCGGTCAAAATGATTGGCGAGACAATACAGAAATATTTCCACAAGTTATTAAAATGCC
Organism: Dapis brunnea BLCC-M229; assembly: GCF_050015995.1. Taxonomy (NCBI): domain Bacteria; kingdom Bacillati; phylum Cyanobacteriota; class Cyanophyceae; order Oscillatoriales; family Microcoleaceae; genus Dapis; species Dapis brunnea. The sequence goes on from NZ_JBNHEP010000150.1 coordinate 16,117, forward strand.
CATTGCCGAATCTATATCTGAAACTGATATTCGAGAAGCTATAAATCAAATTGAGATAATTTTACAGGCTCCTTTACCATCAATAAATGATGCGATTGGAGATTTATTGAAATATAGTAAAAATGGCAAATCTCGCCTAGTCCTAGAATATATGTACAAACTTTTTCAATGTCAATTCAGTCGGGAAACAAGATGGCAAACTTACCCCTAAAATATGAAGGAAATATCCAACCGCCGACGGGTGAGTGGAATAATTTAGTACAACAAAATTTATATCCCTACTATCCTGATGACTTTTTAAAAGAAGCAGTTAATTTATCAATTAGATTAAATCGTCCTTTATTATTAGAAGGAGAACCTGGTTGTGGTAAAAGTCGTCTTGCATACTCCATTGTTTATGAATTTAGTCAAAGATATCCTGAGATAAATTGGAAATTTCGACTGTGGAATGTTCAGTCAATTAGTAAAGCACAGGATGGTTTTTATTCTTATGATTATATCGGACGTTTACAAGCAGCACAGTTAGCAAAATTGGGGATAAAAAATCAGGAAACTGACCCTACTAATCTGATTAAATATCTAGAGTTAGGACCTTTAGGTTATGCCTTTAAAGAAAAAAAATATCGGACTGTAGTCTTAATTGATGAAATAGATAAAGCAGATACAGATTTTCCCAATGATTTATTATTAGCACTAGAAGAACAACGATTTGAAATTAAAGATTTACGTCCCCGGCGTTGGTTAAAAGCTAATCCAGATGCTCCACCAATTGTAATTATTACGAGCAACCAAGAAAAAACTTTACCTAGTGCTTTTCTCCGCAGATGTTTGTATCATTACATTGAATTTCCTAGCCAAGAACAACTCATCAAAATTATTAATGCTAGATTTAAAAATCCTCCTAGTGAAATTGTAGAAAAAGCAATTGATAGATTTTTAGAATTGCGAGAAATGATGGAAGATGAACGAGGAGAAACTGGGAAAAAGGTAAGTACCAGTGAATTAATAGATTGGTTTGCTATATTCAATGAGTATCCCCCAGAAGAAATAATAGAAAAATTAGAAACAGAATTACCCTTTGCCAGTACATTATTAAAAAGTCGTAGCGATCGCGAAGATTTTTTAGGATAAATAATTAAGGGAATTGAAAGGATTATAAACGTTAAGATTAAAATGTTCAAATTAAGCTGAATTATTTATCTATTGTTACTTATTAACCAATTTTCTGGATAATTAATCATTTTTACTAATCCACTTAAAATTTGATTATATGTACTATATAGTTCTCGTCCTTCTTCTGTGGAAAGATATTGACATTTCACTGCAAAATTAAGCCAAACTTGGGTTTCTGTCGCTTCTGCTTCAGAGTCACTTAATTTAGCAATAAAAGCTGCTTGATATCTTCTTTTTCTCCACGCTTCTGCAAAATTAGCACAAACAGAACGGGAAGAGCGACGAATTTGGTCAGTCAAAGAATATCTTTCTTCAACAGGGAACCGTTTTGATAACTCAAAAATTCTCATTGCTGCATTAAATGCTTTTTGATAGATAACTAAATCTTCATGAATTCTAATTCTTCCTTGTTCTTCTTTTTTGTCCACCTTACCTTACCTTCTTGTCTATCTTGTCTTTTCCTATTATTCCTATTATACTAACTCTAAAAACAACCTTCCTCTCCCCCCTCTCCCCCCTCTCCCGACTCTTCCCACTCTCCCCCCTCTCCCGACTCTTCCCACTCTCCCCCCTCTCCCGACTCTTCCCAC
>NZ_JBNHEP010000150.1:17979-59756 GCF_050015995.1 Dapis brunnea BLCC-M229
CGACTCTTCCCACTCTCCCCCCTCTCCCGACTCTTCCCACTCTCCCCCCTCTCCCCACACTCCCCCCTCTCCCCCCTCTTCCCCCTCTTCCCCCTCTCCCCACTCTTCCCCCTCTTCCCCCTCTCCCGACTCTTCCCCCTCTTCCCCCTCTTCCCCCTCTTCCCCCTCTCCCTTGTCTTATGAAAAATCCCCCGTTAATAAATTTATTTTGGCGACTCAGAGAAGCTGGAATGAAACTAGATATTTCACAATATGAGTTAGCAACTAAAGCTTTATTAGCATCTCTGGAAATGGGTTTAGATATTTCCGATAAACAAGCTATTGCCAGACTTTATCGTACAATTTGGGCTAAGTCTCGTGAGGAACAAAAATTATTTGATAATTGTTTGAATGAATTATTATCTCAGCAGAAAAATATCTTTTCAGAGTTTCATCAATTTATCGAAACATCAACTAATAATTATATTCCTGAAGTAACGGCACCAGAAGAAGAAAAAATAGAAGAGCAATTTACTTCTAATTCAGAAATCCCACCAGAATCTACTTTTGAATCTGAAACTTTTCCAGAAATTTCACCTCAACAACAAATTCCTGAAGCTGAAACTTTTCCAGAAATTTCACCTCAACAACAAATTCCTGAAGCTGAAACTTTTCCAGAAATTTTACTACCGTCTACTTTTAATAATCCTCAAGTTGCTACTGCTATTCCTAAAACTCCTAAAGATGGAGATTATTTTCCTGTTAGTCTTGCTCAAATACAGCAAGCAAAACGTTTATTATTTCAACCTCAATTAACAGACTTTTCTTGCGAGATGAATCTACAAGCTACTGTTCAACAAGTAGCTAAACAAGGTTTTTTTGTACAACCTATCTATAAGTATGCTCAGGGAAAACCAAGAAAAATTATTTTATTAATTGACCAGTCTGAGTCAATGATGCCTTTTAATCCTTTCTGCCGTCAGATAATTAATCATTGGCAGGGGGCTGAGATTTATTACTTTGATAATGTGCCGAGAATTAGAGTTTATGCTGACCCTAATTTCTCAGAAAAAAAATCTTTGAAAACTCTTTTAGCGGGATTAGTTAAAGAAGAAACTTTAGTTTTAATTTTGAGTGATGGGGGTGCTGCGAGAGGTCGGTTCGTTTCAGAAAGGGTTGAAAAAACTGATAATTTTATCAAATTTCTCTCCCGAAAAGTGGCACGGGTGGCATGGTTAAATCCTTTGCCTCGCGAAAAGTGGCGGGGAACTTCAGCACAGGAAATTGCTGCTTTTGGGGATGATAATTTTAATCTGAAACCGTTCGGTCTAAGTTCTCAAGAATTTAAGGCGATGTGTCAGTGGTTAATTTCTGGGAAGTTGGGGATAAATTTGCCTGTTGTGAAAACTGATGTTGATGAGATAGAAATTGTCAATGAAAATCTGGATCAAATTGTTGCTTTTACTGAATATTTCGGCGAACCTCACTTAATATTTGCCCAACACGCTGCTTTTCCTTTGGCATTAACTCCTGACCTTTTATATCGTTTATGGCAACAGTTTTTTGCTAGGGAGCGTAATTTTAATATTCCTTGGTATGCTGTGGCAGATATTTTGCTGTCGAGTTTTTGTCATGCTGTGGATAGGGAACTCTATGAGATGGATCGGGATATTCGGAATCAGTTGTTGCAACTTTGTACTCAAAGGTTTGGGGAGTCTCGACTAGAGGAGTTATCTCGGTTTTTGGTCGGTTATATTGATTCTCAAGTTAATCGTGGGGAGTTAGTTTCTAGTATTTGGCAGGGTCAAAGATGGACTGCTTTGGCTTATACTCGCCCAGAATTAGCTGCCCGTCAGTTGGCGGAGTCTTTGCAGGAAGCTTATGGACGGGATGATAAAGCGGAGTTGGTGAGGTTGTCGTCTTTGATGGAAACTTTGGCAGAACCTTTGAGGGAATATGAACCTTTGTTGGTGATATTGGGGCAGGGATATGGTAGTTATGCGCGGGGTGATGTTGCTGGAGTTGAGAATGTGAGGAGAGAGTTGGGAAGGAGTGAAGTAGTTAATTCTCAGGCTCAGATGGATATTCAAACTAAGTTAGATACTTCTATGCAAATAACTATCAAAGCTTTAGCTGAGGAAATTGTGAAATTAGCTAACTCACAAAGGATTGATTATACTCGACTGCGTAATTTACTTGCAAATAAAAAATGGAAAGAAGCTGATGAAGAAACGGCAAAATTGATGTTTAAGATAGCTGATAGAGAAACAGAAGGATGGTTGAGAATTGAAGATATTGAGCAATTTCCGATTACCGACTTACAAACCATAGATCGGCTTTGGGTAAAACACAGTAATGGTCACTTTGGTTTTAGCGTACAGAAGCAAATCTATCAAAATTTAGGTGGCACAAAAGAATTTAATCGAAAAATAACAGGAGCTTTTTGGCAAAAAGTAGGATTAGTTGTAAATAATGAACCCTATTGGTCACAATATCATAATCTTACTTTCGATCTTTCTGCTCCAATAGGTCATCTACCAATTGGATACGATCTAAAAACTCCAGCAAATGTTTTTGGTGTAGTTGAAGGGCTTCTTTCTCATCCAGGCTTGGTGTTTCAGAAATCAGAACCTACTATTACTCCGCAGCCAAAATTATCTCTGAAAACTTTTTCATTTGAAGTTATTACAGTTAATAGGAGGGGTGAGGAAATTAACCGCGTTTCCAAACAAGCTCAATATTTTACAGAAGATTTGGGTAATGGTGTGATTTTGGAAATGGTGGCTATTCCTGGGGGAACATTTATTATGGGATCTCCAGAAAGTGAAGAAGGAAGACTTGATCAAGAAAGTCCCCAACATGAAATTACTTTGCAACCTTTTTATATGAGTAAATATCCCATTACTCAAGAGCAATATCAAGCCATTATCGGTGAAAATCCCTCTCACTTTAAAGGAAGAAACCGCCCTGTAGAAATGGTAACATGGCACAATGCCACAGAGTTTTGTCAACAGCTATCTCAGAAAACTAGGAAAATTTACAGACTGCCAAGTGAGAGTCAGTGGGAATATGCTTGTCGAGCAGGAACAACTACACCGTTTTATTTTGGAGAAACTATTACTACTGATTTAGTGAACTATAATGGCTACGATACTTATGGCAATGCACCTCAAGGTAGATACCGAGAACAGACTACCGATGTAGGAAGTTTTCCTCCTAATGCTTTTGGTCTATTTGATCTGCACGGCAATGTATGGGAATGGTGTCACGATATTTGGCATGATAACTATGAAGGTGTACCTAATGATGGCAGAGCTTGGATTGATAGTAATGAAGGAGAAAAAATCAATAATGAAAATGATTTAGATTCTCACAGTAATGATGAAAAAGAACTGTATTCTGTGCTGCGGGGTGGTTCCTGGGGCGATTTTTTTATGAGCTGCCGTTCAGCTATCCGCAGCTACAGCGTTAGGCGTGGCTACCGTCACAACTATCACGGTATTCGAGTAGTCGTCTGTAGTTCTATTGAGTTTCTAACTAATTATGGTGACTCTACTCCTAATATTCAACAGAGACAAAAACCAATTATTTTACCAAACAATAATTTAGAGAATCTATTATTAAAGCCTTCTGGTACTTCCCAAGCAAAATTACCTTTGAAAACTTTTTCATTTGAGGTTGTTAAGGTTGATGGGGGAGGTGAAGAAATAAACCGTGTTTGGAAGGAGGCTAAATTTTTTACTGAAGATTTGGGTAATGGTGTGATTTTGGAAATGGTAGCTATTCCTGGGGGTAGTTTTATTATGGGTTCACCGGAGAATGAAGCTCAAAGACGTGATACAGAAAGTCCCCAACATGAAATTATTTTGCAACCTTTTTATATGAGTAAATATCCCATTACTCAAGAGCAATATCAAGCCATTATCGGTGAAAATCCCTCTCACTTTAAAGGAAGAAACCGCCCTGTAGAAATGGTAACATGGCACAATGCCACAGAGTTTTGTCAACAGCTATCTCAGAAAACTAGGAAAATTTACAGACTGCCAAGTGAGAGTCAGTGGGAATATGCTTGTCGAGCAGGAACAACTACACCGTTTTATTTTGGAGAAACTATTACTACTGACTTAGTCAACTATAATGGCAATTATACTTATGGTAATGCCTCTAGAGGTAAATATCGAGAACAAACTAGCAATGTGGGAAGTTTTCCTCCTAATGCTTTTGGTTTGTACGATATGCACGGGAATGTCTGGGAGTTGTGTGCTAATCTGGGAATTTTTCCTTCCTATGCTGATATGCACGGCAATGTGTGGGAGTGGTGGCTGGATATTTGGCATCATAATGAAAATAATCTAGATTCTCAAGGTAATGAAGAAGAAGAACTGTATCCCTTGCTGAGGGGCGGTTCCTGGTTCAACGATCCTGATTTATGCCGTTCCGCTTTCCGCGACTACATCAATAGGCGCGACCTCTGTTACAACAATTACGGTTTTCGTGTTGTCTGTAGTTCTGGCGCTCTAATTAATCAGGGTGACTCTGTTCCTAATATTCAACGGAACCAACAAGCAATTATTTCACCAAGCACTAAACCAGAACCTACTGTTATTTCCCAACCAAAATTACCTCTGAAAACCTTTTCATTCGAGGTGATTACAGTTAATAACAGAGGGGAAAACATTAATCGTGTTCGCAAACAAGCCGAATATTTTACTGAAGATTTGGGTAATGGTGTGATTTTGGAAATGGTAGCTATTCCTGGGGGAACCTTTATTATGGGTTCGCCGGAAAGTGAAGCAGGAAGACTTGATGCAGAAAGTCCTCAACATGAAGTTACTCTCCAACCTTTCTATATGAGTAAGTATCCTATTACTCAAAACCAATATCAAGCCATTATTGGAAAAAATCCCTCTTATTTTAAAGGAGGAAATCGCCCTGTAGAAATGGTGACATGGTACAACGCCACAGAGTTTTGTCAAAGGATATCCCAGAAAACCAGGAAAATCTACAGACTACCAAGTGAGAGTCAGTGGGAATATGCTTGTCGCGCTGGAACAAACACACCGTTTTACTTTGGGGAAACCATTACTACTGATTTAGTTAATTACGATGGTGACTATCATTATGGCAATACTCCTCAAGGTAATTCTCAAAAGCAAACAACTAATGTAGGGAGCTTTCCTCCCAATGCTTTTGGTTTATATGATATGCACGGTAATGTGTGGGAATGGTGTCAGGATATTTGGCATGATAATTATCAAGGTGCCCCTACTGATGGCAGTGCTTGGGAAACTGGAGGATATAGTCAAACACAAGTTCTCCGTGGTGGCAGTTGGTGTCACAATCCCCGCAGGTGTCGGAGCAGTTTCCGTAATAGAGACATCGCTGACTACCGTCTCATCTATAGGGGTTTTCGTATTGTCTGTGCTTCTATTAAATCAAATAAATGGATATTCTGAACCTGACTATTCTGCCTGGGATTCAGAGCCGTCGTCATATGAAAAGCGCTGTATAATCGAGTTTATAGGTATTATCAGTATAATTACTGCCTTTGGGTAATACCTGATTCACTCAATTGCATAACCTCTTTCAACTAAGCAAGTACCTGGATCTTCTTCAGTTCCTGAACCTACTTCCACTCTAAGTCTCCTTGTTATTGGAACTTTTGGTGCAGCATCAATCCTGAAATGCAAGCTAAATGCTTCCAAATACATAGACTAAAGAGACAGAAAACTCATTGGGTAAATGCCATTAAATCAAAGACTTGTTGCATAGTCCGTTAGAACTTGGAACGTTTGGGCAGCATTCCGCAGGAAAGCAATCTAAGGTCAGTCTCCAACAGCTATTTTCAGATAGAAAATATTGGCAATATCAACTACCCCCAAAAACAATAAAGAGTGGCGTTTTTATCTCCTGAATTGTCAATCAGGTAGATATTAATACGCCACTTTGTGAATTAACTTATTAACCTAGATTTATTATCAAAAACTAGGCTTCGCTCTCAATGTAAATAAACAATAAACCCATAACTACAATTGGCATTAACCAAGTAATTACAGGAATTAAAATCCAAGGTAAGTAAGATGCTGCATAATCACCAGTCATTTCAAATTCTCCTTCAATTACATAATTTAAAAATAGGCGATCGCCTAATTTAACCAAAAAAGTTTGACCAAAAAATAAGGTCTCAAATCTCCCTCTTTAAGGGAAAAAAATCCACTTCAGTATTTCAACTATCTAGCTTCAGCCAGATATAGTGTTAACTGATAACTGATATGAGGTATTTAGTTATTAACAAAACCTCGGAAAATTGAGTCTAAAACCTCAAAGTTTTCTAGTAGGAAGAAAGCCACAACGGCACCACCCATAGCACCGATGAAGAAACCACCAGTAAATTGACTCCAACCTTCAGAAGTCTTGAGTGGGTCTGCACCTTCAGCGCTATCTCCTTGGAAGGAAACTAAGCCATAAGCAGATAGACAAATAGTCGCAATTAGAACTAGAGCGATCGCAGAAATTAGTCCACCTAAGCTAGCAACTGCGGAATCCCGTAATGGACCGAGTTTTGTCCAAGGACCAGCAAGAAAATAACCGTGGGCCATACCTACTTCTAAACCGCGTAGAATTGGAGATAGACCTGGACGGTAGATAGGCAAATTACCGATAAATGCTCTGGTAAAGTCAGAATCACTGATGGGGGTGGACAAATGACCTACGAAAGGATCTCCTCCATAGGGTTGAACGAATCCTGAATCTGTTGCTTCTGGCATACTTATATTTTTTCCTCTCAAATTGAAGTTGAAAAATCTTTAGAAGATATTAAGGTCACATTTTAGGAGGTAGGTGCATTTTAATCTCAAAATAAGTCTTCAACTTTAGAAAAGTTAATCTAATCTGGGCTTACCCTCATGGTTAGTATTAGACCAATTCCCAAAAATAATGCTATACTTCGTCAATACTTCAGTTATTAAGTAATAAGTAAGTAAGAGTAATATTTTTAACGATTATAGGCAAATAGCAAAGATATATTATCCTTTTTAATTCGACTCCCGACTCCCGACTCCCGACTCTCTACTTTCAAGGAAATGTAGCAAGACTTTTGAGAAATGGTATTAGACATATCCAGAAATTAAATATTTCTTTTCTCAAACTCTTGTAGGGACGTTCCATGGAATGTCCCTTTTTTTTCACCACTATGTCTATTGGGTATTCTGATGGAGGTTGTAGTTTAACTTTTAAATTTTGAACTTCGGTGCTATGCTATGACCAAATTTTTTGCATAACTCCTGCCAGAACAGAAATATTAACAACTCAAAGAGGGGGTTAACCAAGGAACTGGGGCTTCTCTCGATGGTAAGTATTGCAGATTATGGCCAAGAATGTAGTTGAGCTTTTGAATTTTGAACTTCGGTCTTACAGCATTAAGTAATCTTTTGGATAACTCCTGCTATTAAAAAAATATTAAGAAATAGGCATGACTCTATTAATCAGAGATTTAATTCAATTAAAAAGTTTGATTTAAACAGTATTAAATCACTTTTTAATGTAAAGGGAAAAGTCTACCTATTTTTGGAATTTAAAGTTTTAGCTTTTGACACACAATTTAACAACTGTAGCACTACGCATTTAGGTTAGGGCATTTCTAAATACTGAAACTCACTCAGAGATTACTTTTGCCTTTTGCTTTTTGCCTCTCTTGCAAAGTTGCTCCACTTGGGGAGACCCCAAGACCGCACTTTGCGCTTTTGACTTGCGCGTAGCCCTATAATTTCCGTCCCAATAGAATAATACCGAGGCAAATTTTCTGCCAAACATGAGAAAACCTCTGGCAAAATTTTTAATTAAACCAATTCAAGATATAGAATCGACAATTTTATCCGCCCTATTCCCTATTCCCTATTCCCTATTCCCTGACTTCTGCAAGAAGTCTAGAGTTTTAGTTTTCAGTGAATAGGTAATTATTCACAGGGATGGGAGTAATCAATTTAAGATATTTGGAGTAATAAAAAATGGCAAACTTCAATATATTCTCCAGCCTTGTAGACTATCAAAATCAACTAGGAACTGTTCCTACTAATACACAAGACTTTGAAGGATTTTCTCCAGGATTTAATTTAGATGGTGTTGATTTTCTTCCTGGAATTTTTGTCACCTCAAACCTTCCCAGAGTAGAAGCATTCAAAGGTTCTGGAGATACAGAATTATTCATACTTGATAGACAGTCTGTAGAAGAAGATTCTTTCTACAACATAAATTTTGATCAACCTTACAATGCAGTTGGCTTTGATATTGATAGTTTCAATCCCAGCACACCGGGTCCAGCTATTCTTGAGATATTCTTTGCTGATGGGGATAGTGAATCTATCGAAATTTTTCCTACTAATGCCACAGAATCAGACCCTATATTTTTTGGTGTGATTGCCGATACAGAAATTGATAATATTATCTTGACAGAGGGGCCGGAAATTAATGGTGTTGGTAATGAAGAGATCGCCCTGGATAATTTTATTGTTCCACAACAAATAGAGCAACCAGATTTACAAGTTACTATTTCTATTCCTGATTCAACGACACCAGGAAGTGAACTCTCACCCATTGAAGTTACAGTCAAAAATAATGGTGATGCCACTGCTTTTGGAACTGATAGTGCAGGTTCAGATGGTTACATGGTAGACCTAATTCTCTCCAGTGATACTGAAGTTCCAGATGAGTTTGCTATCTTTTCACCTAATTATAATGAAGATGTTTTGCTCCAAGATGGGCGAATTAGCAATACACCTGATTTAGCACCGGGAGAAGAATGGGTAATAACTGATAGTGGCGGAATTCCTGCTGACACTCCCGAAGGAGATTATTACCTTGCGGCTCAAGTTGACCCTGGCAAAAAAATAGCTGAGTCCAATGAAACTAATAATGTTGCTTTTGAACCACTGAAAATTGAAGACTCTGGGTCAAATCAAGGTCGCACATTTGTTCCTAACCAAATCATTATCAAGCTGAATGATAGTGAAAATAGTGCAGAGAGTAGAGCTTTGCAAGAAGAATTAGGTGCTCAAGTAAGTGGAACAACTCAAACCTTGGGTATTCAATTGTGGACAATACCAAATATTAGTGTAGAAGAAGTTATTGAAACCTATCGTGATGACCCAAGAATTGAATTTATTGACCTCAATTATAATGATGCTACTCTGGGTCTTACTCCTAATGACCCTGATTTTTCCAATCTCTGGGGACTCAACAATACAGGACAAACAGGAGGAACAATAGACGCAGATATTGATGCACCAGAAGCTTGGGGATTTGTACCTCCAGAACCTGGGGTAATACCTACAGGTGGGGATGCTGTTGTGGGTGTTGTTGATACGGGTGTTGACTATACACATCCCGACTTAGATGACAACATTTGGATTAATACTGGGGAAATTCCTGGAAATGGAATTGATGATGATAATAATGGCTATATTGATGACGTTCGTGGTTGGGATTTTTTTAATAATGATAACGATCCGATGGACGGTCACAGTCACGGGACTCATGTTGCTGGAACCATTGGTGCTGAAGGAGACAACGCAGTTGGAGTTGTTGGGGTAAATTGGGATGTCGAAATAATGCCTCTGAAAATCTTCAGTGATACTGGTGCGTATGCTGGGGATTTTGCAGCCATTCAAGCAATTGATTACGCAACCCTCATGGGAGCAGATCTAACTAATCATAGTTGGGGTACTGCTCCACTACCTCCAGGGACTTTACCAAATCCAGCAATGGTGAATGCTATTAATAATGGACCATTGTTAGTAGCGATCGCCCATAATCACACTAATGATAATGATGTAAATCCTGTTTATCCGGCAAGTATTAATTTGGATAATATCATTTCTGTAGCTGCAACAGACCATAACGATGACATTGCTGGGTTCTCTAACTATGGAGCTACATCGGTTGATTTAGGAGCGCCAGGGGTAAGTATCTACAGCACAACACCGGGTAATAGTTACGACTTCAAGAACGGCACTTCCATGGCAGCACCTCATGTGAGTGGGGCAGCAGCTTTAATGATTGCGACCAGAAGAGACAGGGGTTTGCCGGATTTGAGTACTCTTGATTTGAGACAGAAAGTTCTCAATGCTATCGATCTGATTCCAGCACTATCTGGGAACACAACTACAGGGGGTCGCCTTAATCTGTCTGCTGGGATTAATCAACAAGGTGTCGGTTGGGGAGATGTACACTTTGTCACTTTTGACGATCGCAAATATGACCTTCAATCTTTTGGTGATTTTATTCTGGCGGAAACGGCGCGGATGGATGATGATTGGGTAGTTCAGACTCGCCAGGAACCTTGGGTTTCTAATAATTCAGTTTCCGTTAATACAGCTTTCGCTACCCTGGTTGATGGACAGAGAGTTGTCTTTGACCTAGATTTTGATAACAGACTCCAAATTGATGGAGTTGATGTTGTCTTAGCTGATGGTGAGATTTTGAGTGTTGGAAACAGTCAAATCGAACGTAGTGTAGATGAATATATGATTACCTACGCAGGAGACGATGGTATTGTAGATGCTGCTGATGCTAAGTTAACTGCTCGCGATCGAGGCAACCATATCAATATTACAATATCTCACTTTGGCAGAATGCAAGGGTTGTTAGGAAATAATGATGGCAATTCTGACAATGACTTTGCTTTGCGTGATGGGACTCAACTTCCTTCTAACCTTACGGTTGAAGAAATACATGGAAGGTACGCTGATAGTTGGCGAGTACAAGAGGGAGAATCTTTGTTTGACAACTCAGACGTGGTTATAGGCAATCCTGAAACATTTATATCCCTGGATGATTTTGACCCAGATGAAGTCAGGGAAGCTAGGGAAAAAGCATTGGCAGCAGGAATTCCTGATGGTGAAATATTAGATGCAGTTACTTTAGACCTTGTTGTAACTGGGGATGACAATTTCCTTGAGGGTGCTGTAGAACTTTTTGGGGTAGAAACAGATGCAGCACCAGATTTAATAGTTAGCTCTTTTAATATTACCGGAGAAGCATTTATCAGTGGTGATAATCTGAAATTACCGATAGAAGTTGTTGTCAAAAATCAAGGCAATGCGACAGCGGAGGATTTGTTCAAGGTTGATGTACAGTACACTCAAGAAGGTAATCCACCTTTTGTGGTAGCATTTACAGCGGATGAGACAAGTGAGGTAAATCCTGATAACCTTGTCTATCCCTTTACTCGAAATCCACTCGACCCTGAGTCGGAAGTCACCTTGACTGGAGAATTGACATTTATTGATGATTCGTTATTAGGTGAAGAAATTTCTTTAGTTGCCACTGCTGATAGTACATCTGGAGATGAATTTATTCCTGAGTCTGGTCGTGTGGAAGAAAGTGATGAGGATAATAATACTTCGGAAATTTCTGAGGTGATTCTAGAACCTATAGACGATGATGCAGCACCAGACTTAATAGTTAACTCCTTTAACCTTACGGGCGAACCATTTATCAGTGATGAGAATCTGAAACTACCAATAGAAGTTGTTGTCAAGAATCAAGGTGATGCGACGGCAGTAGATTTGTTCAAGGTTGATGTACGCTATACTCAAGAAGGTAATCCACCTTTTGTGGTGGCATTTACAGCGGATGAGACAAGTGAGGTAAACCCTGACAACCTTTTCTATCCCTTCACTAAAAACCCTCTCGACGCTGGAGATGAAGTAACTTTCACTGGAGAATTGACATTTATTGATGATTCGTTATTAGGTGAAGAAATTTCTTTAGTTGCTACTGCTGACAGTACAGCAGGAGATGAATTTATTCCTGATTTTGGTCGTGTGGAAGAAAGTGATGAGGATAATAATACTTCTGAAATTGCTGATGTAACTCTAGACGATGATGTTGAAACACAAGAAATTATTTCTAATTTCGAGATAGATGGTCCTAACTCAGTACCATATCAACTATTTAATGTATTGGTTCCAGGAACTATAGAAGTAGAAGTTGACTGGGAGGGTGAAGGTGAAGATTTGACTGTTTCCTTAGAAGGTCGGCGTGGTTTTGCTAAAGGCGACCCAAGTCCTCAACCTTCTATTCAAGTTACAGATTCTTCTCCCCTAAAATTAACCTATGATGTCACAGAAGAAGATATTGCCAGGGGTGTCGGTTGGCGCTTAGTAATTCGGGGTGAAGACGGAACAAATATTCAGGGCGATGTTAAAATTACCACACCCTTTGACTCAGAAGTTAATGAGCGTTTTCAACAACAGAAAATTAGTCTGCGTAGTGGTGACTTGCTTCCAACTTCCGGTTTACAGGGAGACTTTTTTGAGGAACTTACTGAAGACGAAAGTTCAGAAGGGTTGCATGGTATTATTACCCTGTATCGAACACCAGAACATGATGAACTGTTAAAACTGGAAAAAGCGGGAATAGATCGTCAGAGTTTTCTGCCAAACAAACACGCTTATGGATTAGTTGAAGAAGATTTCGATCTCTCTGACCCTAATCTTCCGCTTCGGTTAGTTCGCAGTATTACACCATTAACACCCGAAGATAAAATTGTACCTGATATTTTGGTAGGAAATTATCAGGAATACTTTATCCCAGAAATAGAAGAGAATTATGTTCTCAATGATGATGGTACTCTCAGATTATCTGTGCTATTCGCACGAGATGTTTCTCTGGAAACTATTGAATCAATTTTAAGGCAAGAAGCTATTTCTTTTTCTCCCATTACCGATAATCTTTGGGAAATTGAGATTGAAGCAGAAAGTCTCATTAATCTAGCAACTTACGATCAAGTTGAATGGATAGATCCAGGTACACCTCCAGACCTTTTACTAAATGACCTAACTCGACAAACTATCAACGTTGATGCAGTGCAAAATCCACAAATTGATGCAATGGATAACTTAGTTATTGTTGGTGGGTTTCCAGTCTATGATGGTTTGAGTGGTGATGGTATTACAGTAGGCGTACAGGATAATGGAGTTATTGCTCACCCTGACCTCAATATTGTTGTTGATGGTCCTGCTTCAGGTTCTCATGGAACTCATGTAGCAGGTATCATTGCAGGAAATGGTTTTCAGAGTGACAAAACAGACAGTAATGACGACCCGAATGGAGGTACACCATTTCAATGGCGGGGTATGGCTCCTGATGCGTCCATCATTGACAACACAAACCTAATTAACTCTGCAAACTTACTTAATGCTATCAATAGCAATTCTTTAGACCTTTCCAATCATTCTCACACACTTGGAGTTGATGGAAATTACAGCTCAAGCAATCAAGCTGTGGATGCACACGTTCGAGGAGGAAGTAGTTCTGGAGGAACATTGCTGCCTCGCCGACCCCAAATTTTTGCTTCAGCTAATAATGGAGGAAATAGCCCTCAATATGGCAATGTTGTAGGATATTATTCTCTTCTCAACCAACTGAAAAATGCTGTTGTTGTCGGAAATTGGGATGCAGCAAATAACCGTTTGCGGGGTAGCAGCAGTATGGGACCTGCTTATGATGGTCGTCTTAAACCCGATGTTGTTGCACCCGGAACTTTGATTACTTCAACAAATACCACTAATGGTTATCGAACAACAAGCGGAACTTCCATGGCTTCGCCTGCAGTAGCAGGTGTTCATGCTTTACTATTAGAAGGTTGGCAAAATACCTACAGTACCCCTCTAGGAACCACAGTTGACGATCGCCCTCCTCTACCATCGACCCTCAGAGCATTATTAATTCAAACAGCAGTTGATATTGTTGATAATGATGTCCGGAACGGGACACATATTGAAATTGATTCTGATAGCGACCCAATTAACGGTAATGACGGTAATGGACGAGCTACAGCAACGGTTGGTCCTGACTTTGCCACAGGTTGGGGTTTGGTAGATGCAGAAGCTGCAGTTGAAGTCATGCAGGATTTTCGTCTGGAAGGTGGTGTACCTATTCCCAACCGCATCATTCAAGATGCAGTGATGCACAATGGAACCATTGAATATGACTTTGTTGTGGATCAAGATTTTATTAACTCCGGCAACCCACTCAAAGTGACATTAGGTTGGGATGATTTTGAAGCAGCTATTCAAAATCCTGCCATTAACCCGATGTTGGTAAATGACTTAGATTTAGAATTAATCGCTCCAGATGGTACAATATTCTACCCTTGGCAGTTAGGTCATACCATTGAAGATGGCATGGGGAACCCCTTAGCAAATGATGCTCAACCACCCGGTACGGTAATTTCTATTAATCAAGCGATTACCCCAACACTTACACCTGCAATGAATAATGACTACATTCCTGCTAATGCTTTAACAGGAAACGGCGCTTGGGTGGCAACACGAGGTAAAGATCACCTCAACAATGTTGAACAGGTGTTAGTCGATAGTGCTGATTTAGAAGAAGGTCATTGGACAGCTCGCGTAATTGGTTTTGATGTACAAGCAGGTATCGCTCAGGATTATTCCTTGGTAGGTTTCCCCTATCCCGATCTACCAGACTTAGTTACTTTCAGTGATGATAAAGTTAC
Source organism: Dapis brunnea BLCC-M229 (assembly GCF_050015995.1). Taxonomy (NCBI): domain Bacteria; kingdom Bacillati; phylum Cyanobacteriota; class Cyanophyceae; order Oscillatoriales; family Microcoleaceae; genus Dapis; species Dapis brunnea. The sequence goes on from NZ_JBNHEP010000150.1 coordinate 32,480, forward strand.
CTTACCTTCAGGAGGGGGAACAGTCGAATTTGATTGGACAGTTAGTAACATTGGAACTCTACCAACAGCAATTGATTTTGAATATGAGGTTTTACTATCCACAGACTTCTTTGCTGATGCAGGTGATGTAGTCTTAACTGATACTAATCAAGCATCTCTTGGACCTTTGAATGTAGGAGCTTCGGTAAATCATACCAGTGAAGTGACAATCAACGATTCTCATGCTGAACAACTTCTCGGTGTCGGTTCCACGGTTGACGATCTAATCGATCAGGATGCTTTTTTACTGGTTCGAGCAGACTCCGATGACGAAATTCTAGAACATAACGAAGAAAATACTGCTGTCATCCAACTTGCTCGTACAGTTGATGTGGTATTAGTTATGGACCGTAGTGGCAGCATGGCTTCAGAGGTTCCAGTTTCTAGCGGTTTCCGACCAAAAATTGAACTGCTGCAAGACTCGGCAAACTTATTCCTAGATTTGATTCGTCTTGATGCAGGCGATCGCTTAGGGGAAGTTAGTTTTGCAGGTAGCGTCAGCACAGATTTCGGACCAGGGGATCTCTTAACTGAAATTACTTCAGGCAATATTGATGATGCGAAAGATGAAGTTGACAACCTCAGTCCCGGTGGTAATACCAATATTCGCGGAGCGTTGGAGGAAGGACTCGATTTATTGACAACTGCTCCTGGTGGCGAAGATCATCGTCGTGTAATTGTCTTCCTTTCTGATGGAATGCCAACAACAGGTGGCGACCCCACTGAACCTGGTTTCTTACAACAATTTGATGATGAAGATGTTAAAGTCTTTTCCGTTGGGTTTGGTACTGAAGGTGCAAGTGGCAATGCTGGAATTGATAAAGATTTACTGCAAACGTTAACTAACGTCAGCGAAGGTTTATACCATGTAACAGAAAGTGCGTTAGAACTCGATAAATTCTTTGTCAATGCGGTAGCGGGAGCCATAGGTTCTGATGTAATTGTAGACCCAATTGATGATATTGCTCCTGGTGAAACCCATACTGTTGATATCACATTAGGTCAACAGGATTCAGTTGCATTCTTTATTCTCACGAGTGATAATCCAGAATTTCCTTTAGATTTAGCTTTGCGTAGTCCATCAGGATTAGAAATCAATGCCAATAACTTTAATTTATTTGGCGATCGGATTTCCTATATTGATGCTCCTACCCACGATATCTTCCAAGTACATCTTCCCATAGCAGCACAAGCAAATATTGACCATGCAGAAACCTGGGAAATGGTGATTAGTAACCCGAACGATGCGACTGTCACTTACTCTGCTTCTGCTATTGCTGAATCTACAGTTCATTTAGATTTCATACCTCCCCAATCTATTGATGGCATATTTAATCCAGGAGAAGCAATTCCACTGCAAGTTATTTTAGAGGAAAATAATCAAGTTCCTATCCTTAATGCTTCTGTAAGTGTATCAGTTATTGCTCCCACAGCAGATTTAGGTAATTTGCTCTCGTCGGGAATTGTGACTGAGGAAGATTTAGCTCAAGTTCCTGTGGAAATAGAAGGTGAGCGTCTGGGTTTGCAAGAGCGGATGGCGATCGCCTTACAAAATAAATTAGGTGAAAATCCTCTACCCACTGTTGAACTTGACGCTATTGAGTTAACGGAATCAGATAATGGTGGATTCTACTCTGGTCGATTTGGAGACACTCAAATTCCAGGAACCTATACTTTTGTCATCAATGTTGAAGGTTTTACTTCTGATTGGCAACCTTTCCAACGAGAAACAACTTATACAGTTAATGTTTCTGATGAAGTAGATCCAAATCAGACTGATATTGATGTTACTATACCTCAGCGTGATACTGGTGTAGTCACGATTACTCCTAAGACTACTGCTGGTAACTTTGTGGGACCAGGATTTGCGAATGAGATTCAGTTAGAAGCGGAAGGCTTAATTCCGAAAACAGCTATTATTGATAATCTAGATGGCACTTATACACAAGAGTTTGAGGTAGAAGGTAATCTTGAGGAAACAGAACTGAGTATTCAGGTTCTGGATATTGAATTGTCACCTGTTGTTGTCGATACTGAACCTCCTGTGGAAGAACCTCCTATGGAAGAACCTCCAGTGGAAGAAGCTCCAGTGGAAGAAGCTCCAGTGGAAGAAGCTCCAGTGGAAGAACCTCCAGTGGAAGAACCTCCAGTGGAAGAACCTCCAGTGGATGAGACTCCTGATGATGAAACTCCTGAGGATGAGCCAGAAAACCAAACTATTATTGGAGATAGTGGCTCTAATATTCTCAATGGTGGAGAAGGTAACGATGAACTCAACGGTAGAAGAGGTGATGACAAACTCCGAGGTAATAGTGGCGATGACAACTTAAATGGTGGTCTTGGTCAAGACACAGTTGTTGGTGGTAGTGGGAATGATATTGTTAATGGAGGTCGTGGTGACGACAAACTCCTTGGTACATCTGGCAACGATCTGTTGTTAGGTCGCTCCGGTAACGATATCTTGTTAGGAGGTGCTGGTGACGATATCCTAGAAGGAGGTACTGGTCGCGATCGCCTCAACGGTGGAGCAGGAAACGACGAACTAACAGGTGATGGTAGTATTGACCGCTTTATCTTTAACACTAATGAGGAATTTCAGACAGAGGATCTAGGTCTAGATGAAATCACCGATTTTTCTCAAACACACGGAGACATTATTCTCCTAGACCGCACAACTTTCACTGCTATCAACAGTGATGCGGGAACTGGGTTCAGCATTGCTGATGAATTTGCTACAGTTACTAATGACCAACTTGCAGAAACATCTGATGCTGTAATCGTCTATAATAGCAACAATGGTAATTTGTTCTATAATCCTAATGGCAGTAACCCTGGTTTCGGTACTGGCGGTCAGTTTGCAACTTTGACAAATACTCCATTGTTAGAAGGAGAAGATTTCTTCCTCAGAAATTAAATATGAAATTTGTAGGGGCAACCTCCCCATGGTTGCCCCAAATTATTGATATGAAATCCGGTTAAAAAGTTATATCCCACATTCCGCACGTCAAGTTGTAGCATTAAAAGTAGTATAAAAATTCAGAGAAGAGATTAGTAAGTATTTATACTGAAGTGATAAAAAAGTTTTTGTTTGTAGTAGGGCTTTAGCCCATTCGCCCGGTTAAAACAAAAGCTTAAATCTTAGTTAAATGTAGTTAAAAATACTTTTTTTCCAAATTTAATAGTATCAATAAATATATTTTAAGCTCAAGATAGGTTTTAGCAGAGTGTAGGGGTTCGGTAACCAAACCCTACTTGTACCTTGAGATGAATAAGTTTGAAATGGTTTCATGGGTACAACATTGGATAACCCAAAATTAACTGAAATCTAATGGTTAGAAAATTTCACATTTATCACATTTATTAGGTGTATTTTGATAAACTATGAAAACCGTTCGGTTAGGCCATCCTTTCTCCCTGTTAATGTCCCTACTGACAATAGCAGCAGCATCCCCCGCTAACTCCCAACCCATTACTCCAGCAAATGACGGTACGGGTACAACTGTCACACCACAAGGCAACCAATTTAATATCGAAGGTGGTACCCGCAGCGGAGGTAATCTCTTCCACAGTTTTGACCAATTCAACGTCCACACTAACCAAACCGCAAATTTCCTGACGACCCCAGACATTAGCAATATTCTGGGTCGAGTCACAGGAGGAAATGCCTCATATATTAATGGTCTCATTCAAGTTATCGGAGGTAACGCTAATCTCTTCCTAATGAACCCCGCAGGCATAATGTTTGGCCCCAACGCCAGCCTCAATATACCCGCCTCATTCAGCGTTACGACTGCTACAGGTATAGGTTTTGACAACAACAATTACTGGTTTAAAGCAATGGGAACTAACGACTATGCTAATTTAGTCGGAAACCCCAGTGGTTATAGATTTAATGTATCTAACCCAGGCGCAATAGTTAACGAAGGAAATTTAAGTTTAAACCCTGGAGAAAATCTCACATTATTAGGTGGCACAGTCATTAATACTGGGCAACTCTCTACAGCAGGGGGAAATATTACCATCGCAGCAGTAGAAGGTGGTAGTGTCTTGAGAATATCTCAACCAGGACATTTATTAAGTTTAGAAGTAGGGATGTTGGATGCAACGTCCCTACAGAATGGGGAAAATATTTCTAGTATAACCCCCTTATCTTTAGCAACACTTTTAACAGGTGGAGAAACAACTCACGCCACATCTGTCATAGTTAATGAGAATGGTCAAATAGTATTGACAGATTCAAATACTCTAGTTGCGGATACTCCAGGAACTGCCATTACTTCTGGAAAGATAGATGTATCGATCCCCCCTAACCCCCCTTACGAAGGGGGGGACATGAATAGTATCCCCCTTTCTAAGGGGGACGGAAGGGGGATTGGTGGTCAAGTAAATGTGTTAGGCGATCGCGTAGCTCTCATCAACACCAATATCAACGCCGATGGTTTAAATGGAGGAGGCACAGTATTAATCGGAGGAGACTTTCAAGGCAATGGAATAGTTCCCAACTCTGAGCAAACTTTTATTAACAATAACTCATTTATTTCCGCCGATGCTACCACAAATGGGGATGGAGGTCAAGTCATAATTTGGTCTGATGGAATTACTAATTTTGGGGGAAATATTAGTGCCAAAGGAGGAGAATTTTCTGGGAATGGAGGCTTTGTTGAAGTTTCGGGAAAACAAGAATTAATATTTAATGGAAATGTGGATGTTAGTGCAGCTTTTGGCAATCCAGGAACAATTTTATTAGACCCAGAAAATATCATTTTAGGAGGGTCAGAAAGTAATACTTCTCTAGAAAATTCCGAGGGTAATATTATTCTGCAAGCTGATAATGATATAACAATAAATGAAAAAATAGAAACTACCGAATCTGTAGAATTCAAAGCTGGTCGAAGTATTAATCTAAATGCGGATATTGACACTTCAGTTGGAAATGGAAATATTGACTTATTTGGTAATAATGATGAGATGAATTTGGCTAACCGTTCTGACGGGAAAGCTTCCATAAATCAATTAGATGGAACAACATTAAATGCTGGAAGTGGCACCATTAATATTGAGTTAGGAAATTTAGGAGAAGTAGGGGATATAAATCTAGCAAATTTAACCACAACAGGGCAAGTTTTAGTTAATGCTAATGGGGGAAATATTGTTAGAGTTTCTGAGAATTCATTGATAAATGCGGGGAGTGTTTTATTTCAAACTTCTAGCACTGGAGGAATAGGTTTAGAGGAATAGGTTTAACAGATGCACCTTTGCAGTTAAATGTAGAAAATTTAGAGGCAATTTCTGGCAGTGGTGGAGTATTTTTTGATGTAGGAAATGTGAATATTGGTGGAGTGAGTGAGGATGTAAATGGTATTGCTACTGGTGCAGGGGGCGATATTATTCTTGAGAGTCAAGGAGATGTGACTGTTACTGAAAACATTTCTACCGATATATTTACTGATGGTGAAACAGGAGGCGATATTAATATCGCGGCTAAAAACCTTTCTGTTATTGATGGTGCGGCAATATCTGCCAATACCTTTGCTAAAGGGGATGCAGGAAATGTGGAGATTCATGCTACTGATACTGTAGTCTTTGATGGAGGAGATTCAGGATCTTTGACTGGAGTATTTAGCTCAGTGGAATCAGGAGCAGAAGGGAATGCGGGGGGTGTAACTATTACCACCGGGTCTCTGGAAGTTATTAATGGTGCTTTTATATCTACCAATACCTTGGGCACAGGTGATGCAGGAAGTGTGGAGATTCATGCTACTGACACTATAGTCTTCGATGGAGGAGACTCAGAATTTTTCACTGGAGTAGCTAGCAGTGTGGCACCAGGAGCAGAAGGGGATGCGGGGGGTGTAACTATTACCACCGGGTCTCTGGAGGTAAAAAATGGTGCTCAAATATCTGCCAGTACCTTTGGTAAAGGGAATGCGGGGACTGTGAAGATTAATGCTACTGATACTATAGTCTTTGATAGAGGAGACTCAGTATTTTTCACTGCAGTAGCTAGCCAAGTGGGACCAGAAGCAGAAGGGGATGCGGGGGGTGTAACTATTACCACCGGGTCTCTGGAAATTATTAATGGTGCTCAAATACTAGCCAGTACCTTTGGTAAAGGGGATGCGGGGACTGTGGAGATTAATGCTACTGAGACTGTAGTCCTTGATGGAGGAGACTCAGTATTTTCAACTGGAGTAGGTAGCCAAGTGAACTCAGGAGCAGAAGGGGATGCGGGGGGTGTAACTATTACCACCGGGTCTCTGGAAATTATTAATGGTGCTTTGATATCTGCCAATACCGAAGGAAAAGGGAATGCAGGGACTGTGGAGATTCATGCTACTGAGACTGTAGTTATTGATGGAGGAGATTCAGAATTTGCCACTGGAGTAACTAGCAGTGTGGCACCAGAAGCAGAAGGGGATGCGGAGGGTGTAACTATTACCACCGGGTCTCTGGAAGTTATTAATGGTGCTCAAATATCTGCCAGTACCTTTGGTAATGGGGATGCAGGGACTGTGGAGATTCATGCTACTGACACTGTACTCTTTGATCTAGGAGACTCAGAAATTTTCACTGGAGTAGCTAGCAATGTGGCACAAAGAGCAGAAGGGAAAGGGGGAGATGTCACTATTACCACCGGGTCTCTGGAAATTATTAATGGTGCTCAAATATCTACCAGTACCCGTGGAAAAGGGGATGCGGGGACTGTGGAGATTCATGCTACTGAGACTGTAGTTATTGATGGAAGAGATTCAGAATTTGTCACTGGAGTATTTAGTGCTGTGGCACCAGAAGCAGAAGGGGATGCGGAGGGTGTAACTATTACCACCGGGTCTCTGGAAATTATTAATGGTGCTTTTATATCTGCCAATACCCAAGGAAAAGGGAATGGGGGGACTGTGGAGATTAATGCTACTGAGACTGTAGTTATTGATGGAAGAGATTCAGTATTTTTCGCTGGAGTAGCTAGCAGTGTGGAAGAAGGAGCAGAAGGGAAAGGGGGAGATGTAACTATTACCACCGGGTCTCTGGAAGTTATTAATGGTGCTCGAATATCTGCCAGTACCTTTGGCAATGGAGACGCAGGCAATATATTCATCACAACAGACACCCAACTAACCCTCAACGAAAACGCCCAAATTTCAGCCTTTACCGAAAGCACAGGAGACGGAGGCAATATCATCCTCTTCGCTCCAGAAACCCTCAACATCAGTGGCAACGGACAAATCACAGTCCGCAGCAGCAGCACAGGCAAGGCAGGCCAAATTGACATCATCAGCCCCAACATCACCCTCTCGGACGGCATAGACATCACAGCCTTCACAGAAGGCCCAGGCAACGCTGGTAACATCAATCTAGAAGGCAACAACATCAACATCCAACCCAACACCCAAATATTAGCCTTCACCGAAAGCAGTGGCAAAGGAGGAAAAATCACCATCAGAGCCACAGAAACACTCAACCTACAAGCAGACACCCAACTATCAGTCGAAACAAACAGAGGCGGAAAAGCCGGAGACATAGAAATTACCACCCCCCAACTCACTATAGGCGAAAATGCCCAAATAAGTGCCACCGTCAACATCGGAGCAACAACAACAGAAGCAGGAGGCAACATCACCATCAATACAAACCAACTCGACATCGCAGGAGAACTAGGAATATTCGCCGAAACCGATGCCACAGCAGACGCAGGCATTTTATCCCTCAGCCCCTACAAAACCAACCCCAACCTAGACATCACCTTCACCAACGACGGCTTCATCTCAGCCTCCACCTCCTCTACAGGAAACGGAGGTAACATCAACATATCCGCCCCAGAAAGCATCAACATTAAAGGAGACGGCAATATCTCAGTTGAAACCACAGATAAAGGAAACGCAGGAGCTATCAACATTGACACCCAAAACCTGACACTCTCGGATGGAGTAGCAATATCAGCCTCCACAGAAGACAAAGGCAACGCCGGAGCCATCAACATCAACACTCGTAACCTCACCCTAGAAACAGGAACAAGTCTCACCACCGAAACCAACAACCAAGGTCAAGCGGGAAACATAGAAATCAACACCAGACAACTAACCATAGGAGAAGACGCTCAAATAAGTGCCACCGCAAGAGAAGGAGCAACTAACACAGAAGCAGGAGGCAACATCACCATCAACGCCACAGACCTACTAATCTCAGGGAGACTCGGAATATTCGCCGAAACAGCAGGAGAAACCCCCGCTGGCACCCTTACCCTCAACCCGTACAGAAATAACCAAAATCTCAACATCACCTTCACAAATGAAGGCTTCATCTCCGCCCGCACCACATCAACAGGAGACGGAGGCAACATCAACATATTCGCCCCAGAAAACATCAATATTACAGGAGAAGGCAAAATCTCAGTCGAAACCACTGGTACAGGCAATGCAGGCACCATCAACATTGAAGCAGAAAATCTCACCCTGAGCGAGGGAGTAGCCATAAGTGCCGAAACCGATAGTTTTGGCACAGCGGGAAACATCGAAATCACCACCCAACAACTCACAATAGGGGAAAACACATCCATCAGCGCCACCGCACAACAAAACGCCACTACCACAGAAGCAGGAGGCAATATCACCATCAACAGCACAGACATCCTCATATCAGGCATCCTGGGAATATTTGCCGAAACCACAGGAGACTCCCCCGCAGGTAGTATCAATATTAACCCCGATCAAACAAACCCCAACCTCAACATCACCTTCACAGAAAACGGCTTCATCTCAGCCCGCACCACAGCAGAAGGAGATGGAGGCAACATCAATATATTTGCCCCAGAAAACATAGACATCACAGGTCAAGGTAGAATCACAGTAGAAACCGAAGGAGCAGGCAACGCAGGCATCATCAACATCGAAACCGAAAACCTCACAGTAGCCGAAAACATCACTATATCAGCAGCTACATCCAATATCGGAGACGGAGGCAGCATCAATATTAATCCTAGCCAAACATTCCAACTAGAAGGTCAAATCTTAACAGAAACCACAGGAACAGGAAATGGGGGCAATATTACCATCAACACAGGAGAACTGAGCGCAGAAAACAGCATTATCTCAGCCAAAAGCACCGATACCGGAAATGCAGGCACAATAGAAATAACAGCCAAAGACAACATAACCACAGGAATAGTCACCTCCGAAGCCAACAATACAACCGCAACCGCCAACGGAGGCAAAATTAGTATAATCAGCGAACAAGGAGAAATCAACGCCACTCAACCAATTCAATCATTTTCCAACCGAGGCAACGCCGGAAACGTCACCCTCCAAGCCCAAACCGACATCACCACCAATACTATCAGTTCCCACGGACAACAACAAGGTGGTCAAATAACCATTACATCAGAAACCGGAAACATAGACACCAGCAACAGCCAATTCCTAGCCAACTATTCAGGAGGAGGCGACGGAGGCAATGTCACCATAGAAGCAACCCAAGGAAATATCACAACCAGCGACATTTACTCATTCGCCGACGCAGACGGAGGTCAAATAACAATCAAAGCAGGAGGCGACATTAATATTAGAGAAGACAGTAATATTATCTCCGCATCCGAACCCCCAGGGGAGCAGGGGAGCGAGGGAGTGGGGAGAGGGGGAGATATTATTCTCGAAGCAGGTAACAATATTAACACCACAACAGCCATAATATATTCCGGTGCAGACATTGGCAACACAGGAAAAATAAATATTATTGCGGATGGCGCAATAGAAACAGGTCAAATAGACCTAGCATCAGGGTTTGTCAGACAAGAAAGACCAGTCAACAACAACTTTACCCTAATTCCTGTACCCCAAGGAGAAGCCACCCAAGGAGTCGCTGGAAACATTACCCTCCGTAGCAACAACAGCACAATAGACTCTACTGCTGGAACAATAAACTCCCGTTCCCCAGATGGTACAGGAAATATTAATCTCAACGCCAGAGACAACATTACCACAGGCAAATTAGAAGCAAGCGCCCTCAACCCAAACCAACCCACCACAGGTGGAGATGTAAGCATCACAAGCGAACAAGGAGAAATTAACGCCACCCAAGCCATAGAAACATTCTCATTACAAGGCACTGCCGGAAACGTCAACATTATAGCCGAAGGTTCAGTCAACATAGAAAACATACTCTCCCAAGGAACACAACAGGGAGGAAATATTACCATAGACAGTCGCAGTCAAAACAGCATCAACGCCCAAGGAGCATTAAATACATTTTCTACGGAAGGAATAGCAGGAGATGTCAACCTCACATCCCCAGGAAACATAACTATTAACGGCATTCGCTCAGAAGGAATACAACAGGGAGGTGAGATTAGAGTAGAAAGTGAAATTGGAGAAATCACCTCAACAGAAAACATAGACTCATTCTCAGAGCAAGGAATTGGAGGAAATGTGCTTCTCAATGCCTCAGAAAGTATCAATCTAGCAAATGTGTCATCCTTTGGAGCAACAGAAAGTGGAGACTTAATCATTCAAAGTCGCACAGCACAAGTAAATACAGGCAACGTTACCACCCAAGCACCAGCAGGAAGTAGTGGCAGTATTATCATCAACGGAACAGAAGTAGGTACAGGAGACTTAAGCTCCATCGGTACAACCAGCGCTGGTGAAATAAATGTCGAAGCAACAGACGGCTCCATTACAACTTATGATATTGAAATCAGCTCTGATGGAACAATAGGAGATTTAATACTTAGAGCAACAGAAGATATTACAACAGGAGATATTAATCAAAATGCAGGAGAGGGAGATGCAAATGCTAATATTGACTCAGGAGAAGACCAAACCACAGGGGATATTAATCAAATTGCCGACAATGATGCTAATCTTAATCAAACAACAGGAGAAGACCTAAACACAGGAGATATTAATCAAACTGCCGGGAATGATGCTAATATTAATCAAACCGCTGGAGGAGATATTAATACACCAGTAATTAATCAAACTGTCGGGAATAATGCTAATATTAATCAAACCGCTGGAGGAGATATTAATACACCAGTAATTAATCAAAATCCCGGCAATGAATCTATAACTATTCAAAATCCACAAACGAATCAAAATACAGATAGTACCTCAGTAATTTCTAATGATAATAATAATTCAATTATTAACCCTCTGATTAATCAAAACAATCCCCAAAATAATATAAATACCCTGAACAATTTCACAAATAATACCACCACAAATTTCCCAGAAACTAACAGTTTCTCAACAACCACAACCTCCGAGATAATTTCAACCGCCACCCCCAGTAATAATAACCAAACAACTAATACAGACACTGCCAAAGAAAAAACCGAAAAATTTATCAAAAATACCACAGATACTCAACAAATATTAAACATAATTGACACTTTTAATACTAATCCTCTCACAGTGACTACAGGTTCAGACCAAATAGTAACTATGTTAGAACAAAACCGGAACAAAGAATATTCCGATTATTTTGGAGAAGATTTCAACCAAGAATTAGTTAATACAAAAAATGTCCGAGATATTTTAACAGACATGGCTGCTCAAACAGGAAAAGAATCAGCCGTTGTTTATATTAATGCTTATGCTGACCAAATACAAATAATATTATTTACCAAAGATGGTCAGCCAATTCTTAAAAATATTCCGACAGTGAACAGGGAAAAAATCAGGCAAAATGCGATTATTTTTAGTGGAGAAATTACTGACTGGAGGATGCGTCATACTACCAGTTATTTGCCATTAGCTCAAAAATTATATAAGTGGTTAATTGCTCCAATTTCAGCAGAACTAGAAGCAGCTAATATTGAGACAATTTTATTCAGTATGGATAATGGTTTTCGTCTGTTACCTTTAGCAGCTTTACATGATGGAAAACAATTTTTGATTGAGAAATATAGTATTAGTTTAATTCCAAGTGTGAGTTTAATGGATAGTCGTTATAATTCTGTGAAAAATACAACTTTATTGGCTATGGGAGCTAGTCAATTCACCGATGAACCTCCTTTGCCTGCTGTACCTATAGAATTGCAAACTATTTCTGAGAAATTATGGCGAGGAAATACTTTCTTAAATGAAGACTTTACCAAAAATAATTTGATGAATCAACTAGAAAATCGTTTATATCCGATTGTTCATTTAGCAACTCATGCAGAATTTAGAGCTGGAAATGCAAGTGATTCTTATATTCATTTATGGAATGATAAATTAGGTTTAGATGAAGTCCGAAAATTGAGATGGAATAGTGACAAGGCAGAATTGTTAGTATTATCTGCTTGTCGTACTGCTGTGGGAGATCGTAATGCCGAATTAGGTTTTGCTGGGTTAGCAATAGCAACGGGAGTAAAATCTGCTTTAGGGAGTTTTTGGTTAGTGAGTGATGAGGGTACTTTAGGGTTGATGACAGAGTTTTATGCTCATTTGAGTAATGTTAAAATTAAAGCGGAGGCATTACGGAAAGCGCAGTTAGCAATGTTGAGGGGAGAAGTTGTGATAGAAAACGGTAAGTTAAGGGGTTCGGGTAGTCGTGGGGAGGTGAGTTTGCCACCGGAGTTGGCAAATATTCAAAATAAGAGTTTTGCTCATCCTTATTATTGGGCGGGGTTTACTATGGTTGGTAGTCCTTGGTAATAATTTGTCTCATATCATGTCCGGTTGAATAGTTATAATTAAAACTCGTAGTAGCGCGTCTAGACTAAAACTGTGGGTAAAACCTAACCCCCCAACCCCCTTCCCTGCAAGGGAAGGGGGGAATATTCTCCCTCTCCTTGCAGGAGAGGGGTCGGGGGTGAGGTCTTCATTGACTCAAATTTACCCACATTTTCAAGCTAGACACGCTAGTAGTAAAGCTTGAGCAATATCTATAGTTCGGGCTAGAGCAATACTACAAACAAAGACTTTTTGGTCGCGTAAGCGGAACGGAGTTCTATCGCTGATTATCCGGACATGATATCAAACCATATTCCTACTTAAAATTGCTACGATACCATTGCGCTAATATTTTTGGAGAGACTCCAAGTAAGTAAGCAATGATTACTACTTGATTAATGAGAGTAGTTTTAAATATTCCTAATTTTTGCCACCGACGGCCAGAAGTTAATACTGGTTTTGATACAATTGCAATTCGCCCTCTTTTCCTTAACTTTCGGATCAATTCAAAATCTTCCATAATTGGTATTTCTGGGAAACCACCAACTTCTTGAAATATTTTAGCTGGGAGAAAAATTCCTTGGTCTCCATAAGGCATTTGTAAATAACGCGATCGCCAATTTACCATTTTCTCAACTATTCGTAAATTTCTTTTTCTTCCTCTAATACCTAATTCAAACGCACCTGCAATAATCTTCGGTTTGGCTAGAATTTCTTTTAAGAATTCGTCAAATTTTAATGGTAAAAATGTATCTCCATGTAGAAATAAAAGAATATTTCCTGTTGCTGCTTTGGCTCCACAATTCATTTGAATACTACGACCAGGAAGAGAATAAATAAGTTTAATATCTAAAGATTTAACAAGTTCAGTTGTACCATCATTACTGCCACCATCAACTACTATTATTTCTATATCTTTTCCTATTTGAGCTGTGGAAATAGTTTGGGCGATTGTACTAACTTCATTTAACACGGGAATAATAATTGAAATACCGCTCATCAATTTTTTGGTAAGGGATGGAAAATTTATATTTTTTCCCATTGAATAGGGTTAAATTTAAAAGCAGATGAAAATTAGATATGTATTAATTAATTTAAAATTGTAATTTTTCCAAGTCTTCTGGACGGTCAATATCAGAAAGTTCGGGTAAATAGTCAATAGCTAAATTAATATTTTGAGCGATCGCTACAGTTTTTGACAATACTTCAGATGTGCCCCAATTAATTTCTTGAAATAATTCTGGGATAATTTTTTTGAGACCAATTAGATAATAACCTCCATCTATTGCCGGACCAATTATCAGATCGGATTGAGTTAGTTTAGCAAAAGCTTGTAACATAATTTCAGGAGTTAAACTGAGGCAATCTGTACCAATAATTACTACAGATTTCATCTCCCGATCAAAAGCGGATTCAAATGCTCTTGTTATACGTTCACCTAAATCTCCTGTACCTTGTTCTTGATATTTTAAATCAGACCCTAACCAGTTTTTCATTAATTGTAAATCTCCACCAGCAAATCTAATTTCAATAGATAATGACATCATATTAGCTAATTTATTAGCTTTTTTGATTGTTGTCTCAGTCATCTGAAATTGTAGATTTGCTGCACCTTCTGCCCCCAAAGCAGGTATTAATCGTGTTTTTGTTTTTCCTGGTTCTGGATAGCGAGTAAAAATAATTAGCTGTTGATTATTCATTATGATATAGTGTACAGTATGCTTTAGCCTAATATCTTAAATTAGGATGTTAAAATAAAATATTAATTAGATGCTTTTCTCCCAGATAAAGTCTTAATAACTAGAAATAATTTGATTAAATCATAATATTAAGTATACTGAATACTTGTAATTAATAATAAATAAGTAGAAAATAATTTTTGGAAAAAACAGTAAATATGACAATAAACATGACCAATAATCAAGAGAAATTGATTAAAATTGCCGTTATAGGAGATGTTCACGGTCAGTGGGAATTAGAAGATGAAATAGCCCTCAAGCATCTGGGAGTTGATTTGGTACTATTTGTGGGAGACTTTGGTAATGAGGCAGTAGAGGTAGTTCGAGCGATCGCTGCTCTTGATATACCATTAGCAGCAGTTTTTGGTAATCACGATGCCTGGTATACAGCTACAGACTGGGGAAGAAGCAAATGTCCTTATGACCGAACTCAAGAAGACAGAGTCCAGCAACAAATAGATTTACTTGGGGAGGCTCATGTAGGTTATAGTAGTCTGGACTTTCCAGAGTTGGCCTTAACAGTGGTGGGGACTCGCCCTTTTAGTTGGGGCGGTCCAGAATGGAAATATAACGATTTTTATCGGGAACGGTTTGGGGTCAATAGTTTTGAGGAATCTACTGATTTAATGGTGCAAGCTGTAGAAAATGCAAGATATGAAAATGTGATTTTTCTTGGCCATAATGGACCAACTGGTTTAGGGGATGCTCCTGAAGACCCGGTGGGCCGAGACTGGAAACCTATAGGCGGAGATTTTGGCGATCCAGATTTTACTAATGCCATAATACAATCTCGTAAGTTGGGTAAGAAAATTTCTCTAGTTACTTTTGGCCACATGCACCATAGGTTGCGACATACTCAGGAGCGGTTGCGTAAATGTATTGATGTGGACAGTGAAGGGACTTTATATTTTAATGCAGCAAGAGTGCCACGCATTATTGAAACAGAAGGTCAGAAAAAGCGCAATTTCTCTATTGTTTCCATGAAAGCAGGTTTTGTTTCTCAAGTTGCGTTGGTTTGGTTGGGCCAAAATTTGCAGATAGTTTCTGAAGAATTTTTATATTGCCAACAAAAACTTGTTGTTGAGTCTGCATAGGTGCTATAATAAATAATTGTCGAAACATTGCAAGTAAGGATACTTGCAATCCTTAAGATTTCTAGTCAATAAAGTCACTTTTGACTTTTGACTTAATTGAGGAGAGGTGGCAGAGTGGTCGAATGCGCTCGACTTGAAATCGAGTGAGGTGAAAGTCTCCGTGGGTTCGAATCCCACCCTCTCCGTTTTTTTTCTGACTCTAGCTGCTGCTAATCTTAGGAATATATGGCTTTTATTTGGCCATTTCTAGTAGAGTTGCATCTATACCTGGTGCATCTCCTATGACCAAAAGGGACTAAAACCCGGTTGGCTGATAATCATTCTACTACCTCGTCTAGCTTGAAAATGTGGGTAAAGAGCGAGTCAATGAAGACCTCTCCCCCAACCCCTCTCCTGCAAAGAGAGGGGGGAGGTTTTACCCAGAATTTTAGTTTGGACGCGCTACGACGAATAATAAACACCAAACTCAACGGCGATCGCCATTTAGCTGACCTCCAACCAAAAACACACTAACCCCACCAACCACCAAAACCAAAATAGAAGGCACCAACGGCATCACAAAACCCTGCCCCAAAAACATCAAACCCACCCAATATAAAACCACAACATTTCCTCCCATAAACAACAATAAAACAAACACGCGACGACAATACCAACCCAATACCCCACCCACACCACACCAACCAAAAATCCACAACCACTCCACCCACCCACTCCAAAACCTAATTAAAGGTCTACCATCCAAAACCGCACTAATAATTTGACTAACCTGATGCGCGTGTAAAACAATTCCAGGCATTTCCTTCTCAGAAACAGGTTGACTATAACTATAAGGAGTATAAAAATTATCGCCAGCATTAGGGTCTGTGTTACCAATAAGAATAATTTTATCTCTCACTAAAGCATCATCAAATTCTCCAGACAAAACATCCGAAATACTAATATAATTTGCCACCTTATTAGCATTTCTATAATTAAGTAAAACTTGAAATCCACCAAGATCAACTTTTTGATAAAAACCTTCTCTTTCCCCAATACCTTGAAAAACAACATCACCAATTTTAAAATTTCCTATGGTAGGATATTCCTTTTGAATTTCTAAGGTATTAATTCCTTTAGTTTCCAAATAATTAACAGCAACTCTAGCACTTAATGAATATGCTGTTTGACAAGGGTCTTTTGCCTCTTTAGCCATAAACATTAAATGGCGACGAATAACATCAACTTGACCATTATCAACAATAACACTAGTAAAACCTAAACGTTCTTCAGGCACTCCTTTAGGAGGTTCAGTACCAGGTTTATTTTTGCTATATCCACTAGTGCTACAAACAGCAACTATTTTTTTATTATTACTCAAAACTCCTAACAATCTTCTATAACCAGATACAGAAGGAAAAGGTGTATCTAGCCAAAAATCTAAACCAATAATTGCAGGTTGATAACGTTCTAATTTATTTATTACTTTTACAAAAGTTTCATCAGTAAAATTCTTACCAAGACCATACTTATTAATATCTTGCGCCGTAGCTTCAACAATTAAAATATTAGGGTCTGGTTGTTCTGGAGGTCGCCATCGCATCAAGCGGTCATACTCATTTAACTCTAACGGTTGTAGCCAACCTAAACTTCTCAAACTAAAAACTACGGCCCCTACACAACCAGCAACAATTAAACTCATTCCCAAATTTTTGGGCTTAGGTTTATCCAGATTAGTTGCTAAACCAGGCAACTTTTCTTCCACCCAATCTTGATTAAAAATTGTCCGATAAATTTTATTAAAAATCACTAACTTATCCTGTTTTTTAATAACTATCCCAGACAACCGCAGAGCCATTTCAACCGGACTATTATTAGCCTTAACTTCCCCCTGAAAAAGAATTTTTTGATATAGCCTCAGTAATTGAAGTGCAAATTGACTATGATTAATCAAATAATCGTGCATATATTTTAAATGAGTCGGATTATCTTTCTCCTGCCAATAAGTCAAAATATGTTCCTCTACCAACTTATCAACATCTGGTTGATCATCATCGGCATAATCAACAATAATTTGACAAATTTTCTGAGTTAAAAAAGGTTGACCTCCACTCCAATCAAAAACTTTTTGTAAAACAACATCTGGCTCTTCCACAACGTCAATTAATCCCTTAGTTAAAACTTTTCCATCTTCAAAAGTTAACTCAGTTAATTCAATCGGATAACCAATATTAAAAGGAGTATGTTCTACATCTCTAATTAAATCTTCTGGAGTTGCCACCCCAAAAAAACAAAAATTCAACCGATTATAATCAACATTTTCATCATCAGCACGACGATTATAACAAGAACGAATAAAAGCCAAAAATTCATTTTTAAACGGTAAATTTACCAGAATATCAATCTCATCTAGAAAAATATATATATTTTGATTCGGAAAATTAACAAACAAAATTTCTTCAATAAACAGAGCCAAACGTTGGATATTTGTCATATTTTGACAGCTAGCTATCCAGTCTTGATAATTGATAGTATAAGTTAGACCAAAACCCCGAAATAATTCTCTTAAAAAACCCTCATACCAAGATTGTTTTTCAATGGAAAAATCACCCAATCTAGTCATATCAATAGCTGCACATTTACCACCTTGAGAGCGTAATTTCTTCATTACTCTCACCCGCAAACTAGACTTACCCATTTGCCGAGCATTAAACACATAACAATATTCTCTTGCTTGAAGTTTTTCAAGTAATTCTGTATCTTGTTTTCTGAGTACATAAGTAGGGTCATTAGCTGATAAACCCCCACCACTTAATTTGAAATTAACCATGATTTTTTTTTAATAAGGAGACAGGAGACAGGAGACAGGAGACAGGACTCAGGAGTTTTTTAGGAGTCAGGAGACAGGAGACAGGAGACAGGAGATAGGAGATAGGAGATAGGAGATAGGAGATAGGAGATAGGAGTTTTTTTAAGGAGTCAGAAGTCAGGAGTTATACCAATTTGATAAATGTTTGCTACAAATGACTAGGGAATTTTTAAGGAGTCAGGAGTTAGGAGAAATATTGAATTTGAATAGCATGAATTTTTAAATTCGTATTCAATAAAAAATCTGTATTAAGAGGAAGTGAAGTAATTTTGCATTTATTTTATATAACTCCTAAAAAACCCTATAGCAATTCTCATAATGGTGAAGTATAAATTCCAGGTTTTAGGCAACAGGTAAGAAAGATAAAAGTGTACCTCAGTAACTTGAGAAACGCTATATCTCCTAAAAACTACTGTCTCCTGTCTCCTGTCTCCTGACTCCTAAAAAAAACTCTTATCTCCTTCTTCAAAGACGTTTTTCAATAGCAGTTAGATATGAATATAGTAATTTACTTACTTCTTCCAAATACAATATCAGTTCTGCAGTATCTCCATATTCAAGGTTATTTGCGAAAATTAAGTAATATCGACTTTCTTCTAATGAACCTTGTGCAATATTCAAGAATCGGATTTTATCTGCTAAACCTTTTTTTCTAAAGCCTTCTGCTATATTAGCTGGGACTGATACAGATGCTCGTCTTAACTGACTTGTTCATCCATAGGTTTCTGTTTTTGGGAAATTACTGCTAAAACGATAAACTTTTAAAACGAGTTGATGTGCTTTTTGCCCAACTATTAAGTCTTTAAAATTTTGAGCAAGTTCTCTTTTCATTTTGTGTAATATTGTTTGATTTAAACAGGTATTTAAACTACATCTTAATCAGAATAATTATGATTCTGACTCCTGATACCGTTTCACGGAAGTTAAAAGTCAAAAGTCAAAAGTCAAAAGTAAGATTTTATAAATTCAGGACTTTGAAGAAACAGTAGTTTCAGGAAATTATTTCACATTTAAAGTTTGAAACTATTTGTGACATCTTTAAAGTGAATTGGTATAAAAAACTCCTGAAAAACTCCTGTCTCCTGTCTCCTGTCTCCTGTCTCCTGTCTCCTGAAAAACTCCTGTCTCCTGTCTCCTGTCTCCTGAAAAACTCCTGTCTCCTGTCTCCTGTCTCCTTAAAAACATCATCCCAACCTTTCCTGAAAATATTGTCGATATAACTGACAACGAGGTTCAGCATCATTACCTTTAATAGTAATTAAACCCATCGCTTCTAATTGATGTAATTCTCGATTTTTCTGAGGTAAACGCACTGGAGAATTAGCTTTTAAAACTTCGTGAAAAACTGCTTTAATATTTTGCTTATCTACCAGAGTTTCTAAATGTCTACTTAAATGTTCTTGATAAATTCCACTTTCAGTAGGAGCATATTTTAATAGTTCTTCAATTTTTAATTCATCCTCAGACATTTTATATAAACCCAATCTAACTAAATAAGGATGTCCTCCCACCATAGACATTAAAGGAGTCACTACTTCTGGGTCAAGTTGATGTAAATACACTAACTGAGTTACCTGCTCTAATGTAAATTCTTTTAATTCTATGGGTAGACCAACATTAAAAGGAGATTGATAAATGTCTAATTTGCCATGATACTCTGTCGAATAAGCAATTACCATCCTGAGATTTTCCCAAATTTCTAAGTTATTGCTTTCTTCATACCAACTTCTTAACATTGCAAAAAAATCTTTAGCTATCTCTGAATATTTAAAAATCTCATCCACTTCATCTAAAAGTAAAACTATCTCTTTCTCTAAATAAAATAACAACGCTTCAAATTCTTGAGTGCAAGAAATTTTAGCATTTTTATTATCCCAGTCTTTGATATCTGGAACATCAGTAAACCGACTTTTTATGTTTTTGTTGAATGCTTTGAGAAAATCATTAAGATTGCTGATATTATCTGGTTCAATCAGATTATCAAATCTCAGATAGATAGGAAGATAATCATTTTGATTTGCTTTTGCTTGTATTCGTCTCATCAGAGAAGTTTTACCCATTTTTTTGGGAGCTTTAATTCTCACTAAAGAACCAGGTTCCTCTATTTTTTCATAACATTCAGATTCAATAGAACGGCGTTTCACCCGATAACGTTCTATATAAAACGGAGAATCAGGTTTTTCCGGTCTACCAGGCAGGATAATTTTGCTAGTATGAAAACCATAAAATTTTTGCAACTCAGCACTAACTAAATTAGGTCGATATTGACAGAATATTTCAAACAAAAACTCCCGAAATTCCTTGACTGATTTAGAGTTGTTAAATTTCGAGGCGATCGCTTTTAATTTTTTCCCTACGTTTGACGTATCCCAATTCATTGACTGAGCAATTTGTTCATATTTTTGACCAGACAAAAACAATTGTAGTGTTTCTTTCTCATCATCTGTCAACTGGGAGTAAATATGGTTGAATATTTCTTTATTCATGATTCTTTGTTCAATAAAAATATCTGAGGTTGTTTCATCTAACATAACTTAGTAACTATTAAGGCGTCAAGCTATAAAAAGTGATAAGATTAAAAATATAGTCAGTATATTTTAATGTGTTCTAACTGATAATTTTCTAATACTTAATTTTAAGATATTCCTGATTTATTAAAGAGAATGTGAACTAGATTTTCATAATTTTTTCTGTTCGGATGCTGAATGTGAATTTTTTTTCACATTGACTATCTAGAAATTCATTTTGAGAGTTAGTCAAGATTCAATCTGAAAATAAATGTCATTTTTCGTCACGGCAAATAAATCTTAGTTAGGATTATTTGTAATGAAACAAAGTTGAGATACAGACTACTTTAATTAACTTGTTTCAGCAACTAATCTGCTTTAACTATTTTTCGGGGGTAAAACAATGGAAGCTCTACTAACAATATCGCCAAACTGCCTCAAGCTAATCAAAAAATGGGAAGGATTTTATCTTGATGCTTATTTAAACTCATTAGGAATATGGACTATTGGTTATGGTACTACCAAATATCCTGATGGTAAAAAGGTCAAACAAGGTGACAAAGTTAGCATACAGCAAGCCAAAAAATTCCTTCAAGATAAAGTCGATAGGGTTGCTGATGAAGTTAATCAATTAGTTAAAGTTCCTCTTACCCAAAACCAGTTTGATGCTGTGGTATCTTTCTGTTATAATGTAGGAATTGGTGCATTTAAAGATAGTATTGTGCTCAAAAAACTTAATCAAAGAGATTATCAAGGTACTGAAAATGAGTTTCTTAAGTAGAATGAAGGTGTGGTTAATGGAGCAAAAAAAATGCTACCTGGTGTAGTTAACCAGCGACATGATGAAAAACATCTTTTTTTAACTAATGATTTCCGAAGTAATAAAGAGTTATCGGAAAGGGTTGTTGAGGATAAAATCACATTACTGTAAGTTTACCGAAATAAAAATGTAGACAATACATTAATTGTGGCTTAATTGTAAACTCATGCAACTTTTCCAGGTAGAAACTCATCGCTGTCAGAACACTTTTGTTGCAGTTGGCAGGAATAGTTCGGATTCAAAGGAAACAAAAATTGGGAAAAAAATATTTGCTACTAACTAATACCAATTTGAAAAAAGAATGTTACAAAAATCTAGTTATAGGCAACAGATAATAATTATTGAAGAAGGAGACAGGAGACAGGAGACAGGAGACAGGAGGAAAATTACATGGGGATTCTCACCCCAAGTAATGCGTGAACACCGTGTAGACGGTGGGGTATTAAACCCACAAAGAAAATGATAATTATTAATTAATAATTTACCTCTCCTTGAAAACGGATAGGATTGACTAATCATGAAAAATTTTTTCTTTTTTCCTCTTAAAAGGGGAGGCGCATACCCACAATTTCTCGGTAACAGAGATTCTTAGCAAACATTTATCAAACTGGTGTCAGACAAATTGTAAAGACAGCTATTGTTGCTATGTGTTACACTTGGATTACTATCTCAGTAAAAATCTTCAGATATGAAGAAAAATGAATAATTAGAGTTAATTCCAGGTGTATGAAGTACAGTATAAGTAGCTTTTGAAAGAGTGTTTGAAGTCTTGAATTAAGGTTTTATTTTTGTTGCCTTCCTTTACTAGAATCACTGTAGGACATTTACATAGAATAGGCTGTAAGTTTGTACAGAAATTTGCGGATCTAAATTACAGCTATATGTATGTACTCTCAGAGAGTTTATCAAGTTAGGATTTTTCTAGTTTCTCTCTCCTGATTCTTGATTCCTGACTCCTCCAGTCTCTCAAAGGTCAATCCAATACAACAACTTTAGAAAAGATGAAACGGACTTACAGCAATGCATGAGGATAGTGAGGTACAGTTTAAGTTTAATACTAATCTCTATTCCCTATTCCCTGCTCCCTAAGCACGAAAATCATAGCTAATTTCAGCAACAACAATATCTCTAGACTTCTGCTAATGTTCTCAAAGCTCAATCTAATACAATTGTATCAATTAAATTTAGGAGGAATGTTAAATGAGTTCAAGAAAAGGTAGACCAAACCCTGTAAATACAAAAGAGGCAGGTAGAAAAAGAGGTACAGATGAAGCAAAGACTATATACGCACTACTTGTCGGAATTGATGAATACACTTATCCAGTCAGTCCATTGGCAGGATGTGTTAATGATATAACTGCGGTAAAAGAGTATCTAGAAGGCTCTATTCCAGCAGAAAACCTACATATACGGACACTCCTGAATGAAAAAGCTACCCGTGAGAATGTGATTAATGGTTTCCGTCAGCATTTGTGCCAAGCGGGGAGCGAGGATGTAGCCCTCTTTTATTTTGCCGGACATGGCGCTCAAGAGGAGGCTCCCAAAGAATTTTGGCATATAGAGCCAGAGCGTAAGAATGAAACAATTGTTTGCTATGATAGCCGTACCCCAAATAGTAGAGATTTAGCAGACAAGGAAATAAACCAATTAATTGATGAAGTGTCTGCAAAGAACCCACACATTACCATTGTGATGGACTGCTGCCACTCTGGTGCGGGTTGTCGTGACCTGGAGACTCGTCGCGCACCGATAGATAAACGTCAACGCCCAATAGAAAGTTATATTATCTCCAAAACAAAAGTCGAGGAACTATCAACGTCTCGCAGTCTAGAGTCTAATCCTAGTGGTTGGAATTTATCAGCAGCAAGATATGTATTTATGGCTGCCTGTCGGGATATTGAGGAAGCCAAAGAATACACTGGAGATGGAAAACCTCGGGGAGCTTTCTCGTACTTTTTCATTAAAACTTTGCAGGATGCCAAAGATAATTTAACCTATCGAGACTTGTTCAAGCGCACCCAAGCAATGATTACAGCTAAAGTCAAAGCACAGTCACCCCAACTGGAAGCCACAGTGCAAGGAGACATAGATCAACCGTTTCTGGGTGGTGCCATTACTCCTCGTACTCCCTACTTTACTGTCAGCAATCACCCTGATGATGGATGGGTTATTGATGGGGGAGCCATTCACGGAATAGTTAATCCAGTGGATGAAGAGACAACTACCCTAGCGCTATTTCCCTTTGACAGTTCGCCACAACAGTTATCAGAGCTATCAGCAGCACTCGGAGAAGCACAAGTAACAGAAGTAAAACCCCAACGTAGTAAAATCAATATTAGTGGCATCTCTCAACTCGACCCCGACACAACTTATAAAGCAGTTGTCACCAGTCTCCCCTTACCACCAGTATTAATTTCTATTGCCGGAGACCAAGCAGGAGTAGAATTAGCACGGCAAGCTTTAGCTACTGCTAGTCCAGAAGGAAAACCTTCCCTGTATGTCCGGGAAGCCACCCCTTCCGAAACAGCCGAATTTCAATTACTTGTTCGTGATGGTGAATATGTAATTGTACAACCGATCGATCATCGTCCCCTGGTTGCTCCTATTGAAGGTTATACACCAGAAACAGCAGAGCAGGCGATCGCTCGCTTAGAACACATGGCACGTTGGGCGAATATTGCCACCCTTTCGAGTCCAGCAAATAGTCAAATTTCTAGTAATGCAGTGCGAATAGAGATTTGCCAAAATGGTCAGGAGATCGAGTCTCCAGAAATTCGCCTTGAATATCAACAAGAACAAGGAAAGTGGAAACAACCAACATTTCAGGTTAAGCTCACAAATACTAGCAACGACCCCCTCTACTGCGCCGTACTCGATCTAACTGACCGTTACGCTGTAAAGGCTGGTTTATTTCAGCCAACAAGCGGAATTTGGCTGCAACCGGGTGAGTCAGCTTGGGCCTTGCAAGGTAAAACTATTTACGCTCTCGTACCTAAAGAACTTTGGCAACAAGGAATTACCGAGGTTAAGGATATCTATAAACTGATTGTTAGTACGGCTGAATTTGATGCCAATTTACTGGCACAAGATAACTTAGATGCGCCTCGGAATCGTGCTATTGGCGGATTAGCACGAAAACGGAAAAGCACTTTAAATCGGTTGATGAATAAAGTGCAAACCCGCGATTTTGCAGCAGCTCCAGAAGACGAAGAATTTTTCGATGATTGGGTAACAAGTCAAGTTCTTGTAACTACCGTGCGACCCCAACATAATACTCCTGTTCCCCACCGAGGAGAAACAGTTGCTTTAGGAGCTGGTGTCACATTGCAATCTCACTCTAACTTACAAGCGAAAGCACGTCTAACCACAGTCACTCAATCAACCCGAAATTTAGCTAACCACGTTTTACCTCCCATTCTACGAACTGAAGATAAAAATTTGCAACCATTTCAATTTACTAGCACCCGTGGAACTGACCCCGGTTTGAGTGCATTAGAATTGAGTGAAGTTGAAAACCGATCGGTAGTGACACCAGAAACTCCCTTGAAGTTAGTGGTTGAGCAATCATTAGGTAAAGAAGAACAACTTTTGCCTTTAGCTTATGATGGTGAGTTTTTCTTGCCTTTAGGTTATGCAAATACTAAAGCAGACAACACAACAGAAATTGTCTTGGAAAGATTACCCGAACCAGTAAGTGATGGCAAGCGTAGTTTAGGAGGGTCAATTCAAATCTTATTTCAAAAAGTTTTGACCGAGAAACTAGCTTTGGAGTTTCAATATCCAGTTTTAGCAGCAGTTGATGTCAGCTCAGAAACCTCGATTAACTATATAAAAGATTCTCAACAAGTCAAAGCAAAGGTTGAGAAAGCTGAAAAAATTCTGCTATATATTCATGGCATTATTGGTGATACCAAAAGCTTAGTACCATCGGTACAAACTGCCAAAATTGATGTCAATGGTAATTCTCAATCTTTAGCAGAACTCTATGATGTAGTTCTCACTTTTGATTACGAAAACCTGAATACTTCCATTGAAGAAAATGCACAGCTTTTGAAGCAAAGATTAGCAAGTGTGGGGTTAAAAGAAAATCATGGCAAAACTTTGCACATTGTTGCTCATTCAATGGGAGGGTTAGTTTCTCGCTGGTTTATTGAGCGTGAAGGTGGCAACAAAATTGTTCAACATTTAATTATGTTAGGAACACCCAATGGTGGTTCTCCTTGGCCGAAAGTACAGGATTGGGCAACAACCGCTTTAGCTGTGGGATTAAATGGTTTGTCTACCATGACCTGGCCAGTACCAGTAATTGGACAATTACTCAGTCTTGTGGGAACTGGAGCAGGAGCAATTGAAACTATTGATGTAACTTTAGATCAGATGGGACCAAACTCTCCCTTTTTGACATCTCTAGCTACCAGTCCTGACCCTGGCATTCCCTATACAATTATAGCAGGAAATACATCTCTAGTACCTACTGCATTGGAATCAGAATCAGAATCACGACCTCCTCTAATTGAGCGGTTAATGCAAAAGTTGTCTGACCGAGTGGTAAAACTACCATTTTTTGGGCAGCCAAACGATATTGCTGTTAGCGTATACAGTATTAAAAATGTGCCTGTAGAACGAACGTTCCCACCAAATGTACTTGAAATCCCTTGCGACCACTTAGTTTACTTTACACATCAAGAGGGGTTAAAGGGATTATCAGAAGCGATCGCTAAAGCTCTTTCATTGTAAATAGGGTTTGCTTATGGAAGTCTTCTGGGTGAGGGTAGGAGTCAGGAGACAGGAGACAGGAGACAGGAGGCAGGAGGCAGGAGGCAGGAGGCAGGAGAAACAAGAATTACAGAGGATGTGGTCGGAATGGTAGGGGGGAATGGCCATTCCCCCCCTACAGGGTTTTGGTTATGACGTTAGGTCATCTAATATCAAATCCGGTAGTATCGGTATAAAAAAGCCTAGAAACCGGGTTTGTTTTAAATACCCCGCTGTATAAAATCTACTTACCACAAACCTGGTTTCTTATAACACTTCCATTGCCAGCGGATTTGATATAATCCGAAAAGCGCTGTATAACACTCTAAAGCAAACATAAGAAAGAGATTGATGGGTTTCGCTATCGCTCTACCCATCCTACTAGACCAAATTATACAATAACTAATTACCCGAATTCTATCAGGACTTACGCAAAGGCACTATATATAGTGTGCTGGTGCGTTACGCTAGCGCTAACACACCCTACTAGAGTGACACAGCTAATTTTGTGCAAAATTGTAGGGTGTGTTAGACGGCTTAAATTTAGACGATGAAAAGGATTTAGCAATCCGTCGTAACGCACCATTTTAGTTGTGTCAGTCCACTACTGGAGTGTTTCATCTTAAATGTTGCTTTAGGAAAATGCTGAAATCTATCTATAGCAAGAATTTAGCTCGAAAAGCTAATGCACTATTTTAGCTGAAACAGTCCACTACCAATAGCTGCTCAACCGGATTTTGTATAACTCCAGTCCTGAAACATATACTTTATGGAGCTAAATAACCATGTCAGATTTTTCACGACGTTTAGCCGTAGTCATTGGCA